>CAZNVU010000147.1:0-5036 GCA_964576575.1 uncultured Chryseobacterium sp. | reverse complement strand
CCTGTAGAGCAAAGCAAACCATGGGATACCAAAGGAATCAATGGTGTGCATAATTTCTTGCGCAGATTAAATCGCTTGTTCCAAACCGATGAAGGTCAATGGATGGTTACCCAAGAGGCAGCAGATAAAAAATCATTGCAAACTTTGCATCGCACCATCAAAAAAGTGACCGATGACCTCAATAGACATTCTTGGAATACTGTCGTTAGTACTTTAATGATTGCCGTCAATGAATGGACAGAACAAAAATGCCATCACCAGGAAATACTAGAATCATTGGTTGTTCTATTGAGTCCCTATGCCCCGCACCTGGCAGAAGAGCTATGGAGTAAGCTTGGACATAAAGATTCTGTTACCATTGCCCAATGGCCTGAAGCCATTGCATCCTATCTAGAGGACGATGTCTTTTCTTACCCAGTTTCATTCAATGGAAAGACCAGATTTAATATTGACTTAGATGCCAATATGGATGCCAAGGCGGTGGAAGAAGCGGTGATGAGCCATGAAAAAACGACTCATTACTTAGAAGGAAAAGCGCCTAAAAAAGTAATTGTGGTTCACAAGCGAATCATCAATATTGTCTGTTAAAACTGATCTTCAAAGCCAACACACTGAGGATAAAATATATTCTCAATTATTTTCATAAAAACAAAGGCAGAATAAATTAGTCATTATCATTCTTTTTTCCTAGCTTAGTATCACCTTTTACTAAACCTATGAAAAAAAATGCGGCGGCTATTGCCATTATCTGCGTCTTTTTTAATGTATTATGTTATTCCCAGTTTGCAGACTACACTGGTACTTCTGGAGTATTTCCTGTAGGCAATAATTCAATGTGGGGAAACGGAATCACTACAGTAGACTTCAACAATGATAATTTTGACGACCTAACCATAGGTTCTGATATTGGAGTGAGTCTTTATCAAAGCAATGGTGATGGAACTTTTGAATTGATCCAATTTTTGTATCTCAACAGTCATGTAATGCACGTCCTCTGGATAGACTATGATAATGACCACGATTTAGATTTGATGGTCACCACATATGGAGCCGGTATTCACTTGTTCAACAGGCAACCTGATCTATCCTTCATTGACATGTCTTTCTATTTTGGTGCATTCAGTGATATGCACGCCTATGGCGCAAGTTGGGGAGATTTTGACAAAGACGGATGGGTTGATTTATTTGTATGTCAATATGAGTACGGCGTAGGTTATCCTGACTATCCCAATCTTCTGTTTCACAACGATGCTGGTCAGGGCTTTACTGAAGTAGGAGGAAATATGGGTGTAAATTCCTGGGTCAACAATTCATTTCAATCTGTTTGGACAGATTTTGATAATGATGGATGGGTGGATTTATATGTGATCAATGACCACGATGCCGGAAATGAATTCTACAAAAACCTCAATGGGCAATACTTTGAAAATCTATCTTTCAATGGATCGGGGGTTCATGGAAGTTGTATGTCAAATTCAATTGCTGACTACGATAAAGATGGTGACTTTGACATCTTCATTAGCAACTCGGGACCTCAGTTTCTTCTTCAAAACAATCAGGACCACTTTGAAGAAGTATCTGTTGAGAACAACGCTTACATGTATACTTTTGGATGGGGGGGCTTGTGGATCGATTATAACCTAGACGGCTGGGAAGATCTTTATGTCTGCAATGATGAAACATGGACTCCAAGCAATATGAATTTCTTTTTGGTCAATCAGGGAGGAAACGGATTTGCGCAATACAACTTTGACCCATACGAACACAAAACATATTCCATCGCTTCAGGCGACTTCAACGGCGATTTAAAGCCAGACATGGCAATATTCAATGGATTCCCCGCGAGTATCAATGTTTGGATCAACCAAAATTCCGATACCATTCATGCCGTAAAACTAAAATTACAAGGACAAGCATCAAACTTTCATGGAGTAGGTGCAAAGGTCCATACCTATTTTGGGGGCGAATACTCACTAAAACAAATTCTCTGCGGTGAGAACTATATATCCCAAAACTCAAATGATTTGATTTTTGGAATTGGAGAGCATGAAGTCATCGATTCTGTTGTAATTGAATGGCCTTCTGGGTGGAAAGATCATTACTATAATCTGCAAGCCGACATTGAACATACACTTATCGAAGGTGCTAGTTTTAATGTTCAAATCACCTCAAGCACAAACTTCAAACTATGTCCATTTGGCAGTGCTGTACTCACGGCAACCAGCAATGATTTAGCAGGGCTTAATCTATATGCTTGGAGTAATCAAAGCGATGTTTACAGCGCTATTTATCAAGACACTGGAACGCATTGGCTAACCGCCACCAACTCATTCGGCATACAAAAAACTTTTTTCTTTCACCTCAATTACTATGAAACACCAGAGGTACAATCTCAAACTTCGCCTACCATTTGTCACAACTCGAGTGATGGATCTTGTCTTATTGCATCAAATGAATTGATTCAAGTAAACGGACAGTTCTTTAATGGCAGTTTGGTTTTGGAAAATCTTCAATCTGGGATGCACTCCATCCCTGTCATCGATATTAATGGCTGTCAAAGACAAATAGATTTCATTATTGAAACTCCAGAGGACATAGTACTCAATATAGATAGTATCACACTGTGCTCAGCGCCTATTGAACCGCCTCAGCTTTCAATGTCGGGAGGCACAGCGCCTTATTCGATCGAATGGGAAAATGAAGGAGCAAACCTAGAAAATGGCGCAAATCTATTTATTGTCAATGATGCCAATGGATGTCAAAAACAGATGTCATTGAATCTATTCATAGCTCCCATACCTGACATCACAATCAATAAAGAAGTCATCTGTACTGGTCAACTTTCGCCATTCACATTTAACGCGATAAACCAAGATATTGAAATTACTCAAAGCTACACGGAACCTATAGATAGCAATTGGCTACCATCAGGAAATTACAATCTTGTTTTTACCACAGAATACGGTTGCACCTACAGTCAACCCTTCCAAATTGATGAATTCCCAACAATTGATGTGTCCATAATAGACACCATCATCAACAATCAAAATAGTTTATATGCACAAGTTCACGGAGGTTCACCTCCTTTTTCATTCTACTGGAGTAACAGTCAAACTGAGCAGTACGTATCAACTGAAAACAACCAAGAGTTCTGGACAACAGTGACTGATAGCAATGGGTGCTCTGATTCAGATAGCTATACAGCCCCAGCTAACATTCAACCAATAACAACAGCATATCAAATTTTTCCCAACCCCTGCGATCATCAATTGACGATACAATATCCCAAATCTCAAGACCTTCAAGTCTTTGACTCCCATGGAAAACTAATTCTAACAACTTGGGTAAATCCCCCTTATACCAATATAGACACTTCAGAATGGAACTCCGGATTGTACATCATTAAAATCGAAAATTCATTTAAACCCATTGTTAAAAACTGATCTCAACTCGGCTACCGAGACTTGGCAGTCTTTCGCACATGTTTATCCAATATTTCAGGGACATAGTTTTTAGCAGACTGACTCTTTTTCCATTGGTACAATTTCTCACCGTTGTTCTTTACAGCAACTTCTAAATCCACCAAAGGAAAGGGATAATCCTTTCCTAATTCAAATCCAATCATCATGGCCTCCATTTGTGGCATATTCCAGGGATCATGAATATACTTGTTGGGCAATGCACTCAACTCAGGAACCCATTGTCTCACAAACACTCCCTCCTCATCAAAGCGCTGACCATTCTTTACTGGATTGTACAACCGAATGGTATTGGCTCCTGTGGTTCCAGCCTGCATTTGCAACTGTGGATAATGAATACCGGGATCATAGTCCAAAAACATCTTGGCCAAATGATAAGCACCCCAACGCCAATCTTGAAAAAGATGATGGGTTAAAAAGCTCACCACCATGGCCCTCATTCTAAAGTTAATCCAACCCGTTGCTTTCAGACATCTCATACACGCATCTACCAATGGAACACCTGTCCTTCCCTCTTCCCATGCTGTTATCCAATCTTTACGATGCTCTCGCGGAAGTCCTTCAAAAGCAGGATTGATACAAAGTGTTTCGTAATCACATTGGGTTTCCAATTTTTGTATAAAATGACAGTGCCAATGCAATCGGGTTATGGCGTTGTTCATCGCCCTAGCGTTGTCTTTGTTCTTATTGAAAATCATGGTTTGATATGCCATGCGAACAGACAAATTGCCCCAAGACAAATAAGGTGAAATGCGGGCACATGATTTTCTACTATCGTGTGGCCTCGAAATATTTTTGCTATAAAAAACAACACGACTGTCAACAAAACTTTTCAAATATTTCAAACCTGAAGATTCTCCACCGGGCTGAAAATTTAATTCGGGATCTTCCCATTTCTGTCTAAGTTTTTTATCCAATGGAAATAAATTGCTCCATTCCACACACAACAATTTGCCAGGTCTTGGATAACAAGGGGAAGTCATGACTTTCATCCATTGTTGATCCCATCCCTCTCTGTTCTTAATTCCACGCACTACACCATCACGTTGAAACTCCTTCCAAAAGACACCATTCGATTTACACCATTTATTTACCTCCTTATCCCTGTCCCAGGTCCTTTGCGTTCCATTTTCTTCATGAGACAATAAATATCGAATATCAAACGCTTGTTGTATATCAGACAAGATGGTAACCACTTCAGCTTGAAAATCATTCACTGCCGCACCTATTGGAGCATCCCTCCTCATATCTTTCAAACTTTGCAGAATAAATCGTCCATGACGATCATCAAAGTCAGGCCCTTGAATCAAGACATGATCCCAAGCAAAAAAGACAATGCATCTTAAACCAGAATAGGCAGCTGCATTGATAGGTGCGTGATCTGTCCAACGGAGATCTCGTTTCAACCAAACTACCGCTATGGATTCCTTTTCTACCAAGTGTAACGTTTCTCAACTTGTTTCCAAAAACCAAAAAATGAAGGATAATAACCATCTACCTCAGGAAACATCCATGAACGTGACAACTGGATGCCGTGATAATGGACAAACAAAGGAT
>CAZNVU010000146.1:0-5047 GCA_964576575.1 uncultured Chryseobacterium sp. | reverse complement strand
CACCTGTTTTCAAAAGTGACTTCGGATATCACTTTGTCAAAGTCATTGAAAAAAGAGGCGATTATTACGAATCATGCCACATCTTAATGACGCCTAAAGTAAAAGACAAAGATTTAGAAGTTGCACATCAATTGGCAGATAGCGCCTATCTGCAATTAAAGAATCAGGCACTAACTTTCAAAGAGGCTGCGCTGCGCTATAGTTCTGATGAAGAAAGTAAAAACCAAGAAGGACAAGTTATGAGTCCTGTAACAGGAGGATTAAAACACGAAATAGGAAACTTAGATCCTGAGATTAATTTGATTTTGAGCCGTATGAAACCTGGTGAAGTATCTGAGCCAATACTATCAACAACCGCAGATGGTGCCAAAAGGTATGTCATATACAGATTGGATGATCGAATCAACGCACACAAAGCCAATTTAGATTTGGATTATGAAATCTTTCAGAATGCAGCTACTTCAGAAACCAAGAGAAAAGCTACAGACAATTGGGTAAAAACCAAGTTAAACAGAACTTATATTCAAACAGATGAAGAATTTCGCTCTTGTGCGTTTGAATTTATCTGGTTAAATAATAAATAAAAAACATGTCAGAAGTTGAAAATTTAAATAAGCTAAGAGCCCAATATAGGGACCTTCAGCAAGAAGTTTCCAAAGCAATTGTTGGTCAAGACGAGGTTGTAAAATATGTGCTGATATCGATATTCAGCAATGGCCATTGTTTATTGGTGGGAGTTCCCGGATTAGCAAAAACACTCCTGGTGAATAGCATAGCTCAAGCTTTAGGCTTGGACTTTAAAAGAATACAATTTACACCCGATTTGATGCCGAGCGACATTGTTGGCGCTGAGATTTTGGATGAGAACAGACAATTCAAGTTTATTCCAGGCCCAATATTCTCAAACATCATTTTGGCTGATGAGATCAATAGAACTCCACCCAAAACACAGTCAGCTTTGCTCGAGGCCATGCAAGAAAGAAAGGTTACCGCTTCCGGTAAGACAATGTCACTTCCTTCACCATTCTTTGTATTAGCCACTCAAAATCCGATAGAACAAGAGGGCACGTACCCTTTACCCGAAGCTCAATTGGACCGATTCATGTTTAATATTTGGGTTAACTACCCTACTCTTCAAGAAGAGATAGATATTGTCAAGGCCACAACCGACGATAGAAAGGTGCAGATCAATGGTGTCATCACACAGGAAGAAATTTTGAACTATCAAAACATTATTCGAAAAATGCCCGTAGCGGATAATGTCATAGAATATGCAGTTAAATTGGTCAATAAGACAAGGCCTGATGGAGAGATTACTCCAGACTGGGTAAATAAGAACATTTCATGGGGCGCAGGACCAAGGGCTTCGCAACATTTGATTATTGGCGCAAAATGTCATGCCGCTTTGAACGGTAAGTTCAGTCCAGATATAGAAGATGTAAAAGCTGTAGCACTACCCATACTGAGACACCGCGTTGTCCGCAACTACAAAGCTGAAGCCGAAGGACTGACCATTGAAAAAATTGTTGCTCAATTGATGTAATATGAAAAAATCATGGATCGATGTGGCTCCGCAGAGTCCTTTTCCCATTCAAAACATACCCTTCGGAATTTATTCTACACCGACAAAAAGTGCACGCCCCGGCGTGGCTATTGGAGATAAAATTATTGACCTAAAAGGATTGTTTGAACTTCAATTGCTTCAAAACCTACCCTTTTCCGCCCAAGACTTCAATACATGTGTGCTCAATACACTTATGAAGCATGGAAAGGCAAAAATGGCTGAATTAAGAAATTCAATCATCAATTTGTTGGATATAGAGAATGGACTTTTGAGAGATCATCCAAAAGTAACTGAGGTCATCGATTTACAAATCAATGCCACAATGCATTTGCCTGTTCATATTGGTGACTATACAGATTTTTACAGCAGTGAAGATCACGCCCGCAATGTCGGAATGATGTTCAGGGATCCAGAGAAAGCCTTATTACCCAACTGGAAACATCTTCCCGTAGGTTATCATGGAAGATCCTCTTCTATTGTGGTAAGTGGAACACCCATTCATAGACCGCAAGGTCAAACCAATGCTTCGGATGATACCCTTCCTACATTCCAACCAACAAATCAATTGGACTTTGAACTAGAAATGGCGTTTATCACTTTTGAAGGTAAACCTATGGGGCAGCGCATATCAACTGCTGAAGCCAAGGAGTATATTTTTGGTTTTGTCATTTTCAATGATTGGAGCGCAAGAGATATACAACGTTGGGAATACGTTCCATTGGGTCCATTCTTAGCCAAAAACTTTGCCTCTACTATTTCTCCATGGATCGTTACTCTGGAAGCATTAGAAGAATTTCATGAGCAAGGTCCTGTGCAAACACCAGAAGTGTTACCATACCTGAAATATGAAGGTCATTTCAATGTAAATATTGACCTGAAAGTTTCTATTACACCTGAGAATGGAGAAGAAACTATCGTATCTGAAAGCAACTACAAATACATGTATTGGAATTACGCCCAGCAATTGGCTCATCATACAGTTGGCGGATGCAATTTACGTTGCGGTGACATGATGGCTTCTGGAACCATCAGTGGCCCTAATCCAGGAAGCTATGGTTCAATGCTGGAAATTGCTTGGAAAGGAACGAAACCAGTTTTGATGAAAGATGGCAGCGAACGAAAATTTGTTTTGGATGGTGACTCTGTGAAGATTGAAGCAATATCCAAAGGTCCCAACTACAACATTGGTTTTGGTTTATGTGAAGGAAAAGTGTTGTCGTCTATTCAATAAGAAAATCTCAATTGCTTCCTACAAAGGAATAAAAACGCATCCAAAAAAGGTGTTTTACTTCCTCTACTTGCGCACGCTTAGTCTTGATATGAAGAGACAATGAGATCAACTGACTGTCCGCCTTTGATATGCGCAAATCGATCTGATCATTTATTATCATCTGTTCTTGGAAGAGATTAGATGCTATCTCGGAACATTTTGAAAAAGTACTTTCCCAATTGAAATCAACTGCACTCTCTGATAATGAAATCGCCAAAAGAATCTCATCAGATTTAGTATAGTTGGTTATAACCTCATTGGACAACATCTTGTTTGGAATGATAACCTGATGGGATTCAATTGTTCTAAGCTTAGTATTGAATATCTGAATCTCCTCAACTTTCCCTGAATGTTGACCAACAGTTATATAATCATCTACCTCAAACGGTTTAAAGAACAAAAGCATAACTCCACCTGCAAAATTTTGCAATTCGCCTTGTAATGAAAGACCTATCGCCAAACCTGCAGCACCAATCAATGTGACCAACGATGTAACTTCAAAACCAGCAATACCCGCCGCTGTAATCAAAACAATTGTCTTCAAAGCGACGCTAACAAAACTTTTCACAAATGAACTTAGCGTTGGGTTCAAGGTCCGATGAATCATGGAAAACTCAATCACCTTCAGAAGTCTTGCAATAACTAACCATGCAACAACAAGGAAAATGATCGCCGACAAAAAATCAGGCAAATGATTCCATAAAATGTCCATCCATTGTTTCATACAACAAAAAAGGGCCTTAGCCCTTTGTAGATAAATTCTTAAGGTTTAAAATTAACCTTGTACACTCTGTCACACAATTCAGTTTCACCCTTGGGAGATTGAACGATAACGTCGAAAAAATGAACATAAGTTACATTCCCTGTTGTTTTAAGCACCTCAACGATTGAACTCGTAAAGTCTCCGGTATTGGATGTCAAAAGTGTCGCCTTACCGTCATGCCCCAAAAGCATTTTGAATGACAAACACTTAAACTCTCCTTTCTCCGGTTCCCAAAATCTAGGAGCCTCTGATAAACAATCTGAGGAAAGTATAGTGGTTTCAAAATTACCTGCGTCTTTATTTCCGCACCAAATCATATTGATTTTACTCTGTGCATTCATATTAAAACCAACAGAGAAAAACATTGAAATGAAAATAAACTTCTTCATGGATAAACGTTTTTATTGTTGTGTCTCAACTTGTTTACTTGGGCTAATACCTGCCTTCTCAATACGCATTCTTCCCTGATCAATAGACATAACAACAAACGTGTCCCCTACTTCAACAACCTTTCCATGAATTCCACCCAAAGTCATGACCTTATCACCAACTTCCAATGAATCCTGAAACTTCTTTGCTTCCTTTTGCTTCTTTTGTTGAGGTCTAATCATGAAAAAATACATGATAACAAACATACCTCCAAACATGATGAGCGTTGCCCATCCACTTCCTCCATTTTGAGCCTGTAATAACAACATATAATTTAATTTAGTTTGCTAAGTTAATGATTTATCTTGTTCTTTCCATGTGCACACCAGAACGTTGATTGGATTGGTAAATCTCCTTGCCAACAACATCGCCGATAAGATGCAAAACAATATTGGTGGGTTCAGCGTTTGTGGAAACAGTTATTGTCTTGTCCACTTTGCCTGAATTTCCTGTTGAGTTGAAATCAATTGAGATTTGTCCTGACGCACCTGGTGCTATTGGATCCTTGGGCCAATCCTTCAAAGTAGTGCAGCCACATGAAGGATAAACTCCACTTATTATGAGCGGGGACTTCCCACTATTGACAAATTGAAAAACATGTGAAATCCTCTCTCCAACTGCAATTGGACCAAACAACAATGTGTCCTGATCAAATGTCATCTTGGGCCCTTTGTAATCGTGTTTCTCAGAAGATGCCGTTGCAGTAATATGAATCATATCCGAAGTAACCAAGCCATCTCCTTTTGACTTACAAGACAATAGAAAATAGGAAATAAAAAACATCATCATTCCCAAAATCAATTGTCGGGTTATAAATCTGACTTTATCTTTCATCATAATACCCATCAAAGTCATCGGCGTCAAAGTTTTCATCATCGTTAAAACCAAACTCATCCTCATCTTCATCACCTGCTGATGCATCCCACTTTTCCTCCTCCTCCCATTTCCCATCTTCAAACATGGCTTCCATTTCTTTTGAGTCTTGAGAAGGAGGATTACCAAATGACAAAGACACATGAGG
>CAZNVU010000145.1:0-5230 GCA_964576575.1 uncultured Chryseobacterium sp. | reverse complement strand
CCTGATTATGTTATTTATGGTAACAATGAAGATACCTGTTTTAATGAAATGGAGAGTATTGTTGAAGTGGTTTTAGAACAAGTCCTTGACCTTGAAAATATCATAATAGAGCAAGAGGAAAGTGATACGGAAAAACAGGGAATAAGTTTTTTGAAAATTCAATTACATACATGGCATCACATCATCCATAAAATGTCGTTTTGTTCTTTTGGTTTGAAAACGAAGGTTGTGAAATCGTTGTCTCAAATTGTATTTAATTCATCGTTTTATCCAGAGGTAGTATCTCCACCGCCGAATTGTTGAATCAACCTTAATACATTCCATTTCAATGGGATTGCTTTTGTTTAATTCAATAATTTAAAATCATGAAATTACTTTTTCAGTGTTTAGGGTTGATTTTTTCAATCCATCTCCTCTCTTGTGCAGAAACCCAAGAGAAAGAAAAATCTGCGGTGTACGTTTTAATTCAACCTGTTAAGAAAGACACTCTAGTTAATATTGAGTACCAGGCGGAGTTAGCAGCTATTCAAAGTGTGGATATACGGTCACAACAAGTAGGCGTTATCCAAGAGTTGAACGTCCAAGAGGGGCAACTCGTCAGTCAAGGTCAGTTATTGTTCAAGCTTAAAAATTTTGAAATTGAACAATCTTTGAATAAAGTAATTGCGAATATCAAAATGGCACATTCGGAACTTAGAACAGCCGAGTTAGAAGCTGAACATGCCGCTCGTTTGGTTGATAAGGGGGCAATTGGTTCAAGTGAGTTACAAATGTTGTTATCGAAAAAAGAAATCGCACAGGCAAAGGTTGAAGAGCTTCGAGCAGAGAAATTGAATTTAGAAAATCAAATCTCACTTTTGGAAGTAAGAGCACCATTTTCTGGATTTGTGAATAGATTGCCGTATAAAAAAGGGAGTTGGGTAGATCCATCTTTTGTGCTGACTTCATTGACCGATGCGTCTCAAGCCTATGCTTATTTTAAGGTGTCAGAAATCGATTATCTTAATAATGATCTTGTAGAAGAGAATCAGAATCAAAGGGTTTCATTGAAATTGGCTAATGATTCATGGCATGATTCTAAAGGAATTGTGGAGTTAGTTGAGAGTCGAGTAGATCGTTCATCTGGAACAATTGCGTACAGAGCCATTTTTGATAATAAATCGAATAAAATAAAAGATGGTGGAGTTGGAAAAGTTGCTGTACCAGTAGCCATTGTAGATGCTGTTTTAATACCCACCAAAAGCGTGGTAGATGTTCAAGGAAATTCTAACGTTTTTGTTTTGGACAAGGATGGAAAAGTTAAACGAAGACCTGTCACTTTGGGTCGAGTTATAAATGAAGTTGTTGAGGTAAAATTTGGCTTAACAGAGTCAGAAAAAATAGTCTCTGAGGGAGTTCAAAAATTGAAAGATGGTGAATCTATTGATTTTGTCTTGAAAAAAAATTGGCTGTCTAGTCAATCAAATAAAGGGAGTAAATCGTAATCGTTATGAAACAAAGTATAATTGAACGGCCAGTTATGGCCATAGTTATTTCATTGCTAATAACGTCATTGGGCGTTATGGCTATGTTCCAATTACCAATAACATTGTTTCCAAGTATAGCACCACCAGAAGTGAACGTTGCAGTAGAGTACACTGGTGCTAATGCAGAAACAGTTATCAAGGCAGCTATCGTTCCCTTGGAGAGAGCTATTAATGGTGTGCCTGGAATGAAGTATATGAGTAGCGATGCAGGAAATGACGGTGTCGGAGTGGTTCAAATACTTTTTGAAACAGGTACTGATCCTAATGAAGCTGGTATCAACGTACAGAACAGAGTAAATGCCATCATGGGCGAGTTGCCAACTGAGGTAATCAAGAATGGTGTGAAGATAGCCAAAGAAGAGAATGCCATGCTCATGTACCTCAATATTTTCAGTAATGATGATAACCTTGATGAGAAGTTTCTTTACAATTACACGGATATAAATGTTCTTTCTGAATTGAAAAGAATTAAAGGTGTCGGTTTTGCCGATATTGTTGGTGCCAAAGAATACGCCATGCGCATCTGGTTGCGACCTGATAAAATGAGTGCCTTTAATGTCTCCACTGATGAGGTAATTGCAGCTTTAAATAATCAAAATATTGAAGCCGCACCTGGAAAGGTTGGTGAGAGTAGCGACAGACAAGGGCAAGAACTTCAATTCACGATAAAATACAAGGGGAAGTTTAATGAAGAAAAAGAATACGAGAACATCCCGATAAGAGCTTCGGAAGATGGACGGATAGTGAGGATCAAGGATGTGGCATATGTAGAATTTGGTACAACCTATTTTGATGTTGAGGCCAAATTAAATGGAAAGCCTTGTGCTGCTGTTATCATCAAACAACTCCCTGGATCTAATGCATCGGAGGTAATTCAATTAATCAAAGAAAAGCTCAAAGAACTAAAGGAACGTCAGTTTTTATCTGGAATGGATTACGAGATAAGCTATGATGTATCCCGATTTATTGATGCGTCTTTGAAAGAAGTTGTACATACCTTTATCGAAGCCCTGCTGCTGGTGGCCCTCGTTGTATTTGTATTTCTTCAGAATTGGAGATTGACGATTATTCCAGTCCTCGCAGTTCCTGTATCTCTTGTAGGCACTTTTTTCTTTATGCAACTGCTGGGCTTTTCACTGAATCTCATAACTCTTTTTGCATTGGTACTTGCCATTGGAATTGTTGTAGATAATGCTATTGTTGTCGTTGAAGCTGTGCACGAAAAAATGGAACACCATCATTTGAATGTCATGGAGGCAACAAGGTCGGCTATGTCTGAATTAAGAAGTGCCATTATCGCAATAACGCTAGTGATGTCTGCTGTATTTATTCCAGTTGCTTTTATGAGTGGACCATCCGGAATATTCTATAGACAGTTTGCTCTAACCATGGCCATTGCCATTGTTCTTTCTGGAGTTGTTGCATTGACACTCACTCCAGCATTGTGCGTATTGGTGATTAAGAATAGAAAGCCGGAAAACCCTAATTGGTTAGGCAAGTTTTTTACAGCTTTCAATAGTTCATACAACGGTCTTGAAAATAAATACAATCGGTGGTTATCCAAGTCCGTTATGCGCAGAGTCCTTACATTTATTGTTGTTTTTACTTTCTTGATTTTAAATGGTCTAGTAGGCTCTTTTATTCCTACAGGATTTATTCCTAATGAAGATCAAGGTACCTTTTATGTTAGCGTAACAACGCCTCCAGGAGCTACATTAGAAAGAACCAAATCAGTGGTGAATAAAATCCAGCAAAGAGCGCGGTCTATTTCTGAAGTAGAAAGTGTTTCTTCTCTTTCTGGAACAAACATTCTTTCAGATGGAACGGGAGCTACCTATGGAACCCTTTTGATCAATTTGAGGCCTTGGGAGGAAAGGGATTTGTCAAGTGATGAAACAATGTCTCTTTTAAAAGAGTCTTTATCAGATTTGGTAGACGCTGATATTGAGTTGTTTCCTCCACCGGCTGTTCCGGGCTACGGAAACGCAAGCGGTTTTGAGTTGAGATTACTGGATAAGACTGGCAGAAACGATATCAATGAAATGCAAGAGGTTGTCAACGTTTTCATTGATGATCTTAAAAAACAATCATCTATAGCGAGCGCATTTACCATTTTTGATGCCAGTTACCCGCAATACAATGTGGTTTTGGATTATGATAAAGCGGCATCGCTGGGAGTTACAAGCGGAAATGCGATGGCCACACTTCAAACCATGTTGGGAAGTGAGTATGCGACAAACTTTATTAAGTTCGGACAGATGTATAAAGTTATGATTCAGGCCCTCCCTGAATACAGAAAAAGTCCAGAAGATATTTTGAGGTTAACAGTTAAAAATGAACGTGATGAAATAGTGCCTTTTTCTGCTTTTGTGACGCTAAACAAAACTTATGGAGTTGACCAAATGACCCGGTATAATATGTATCCCAGTGCAGAATTGAATGGTGAGGGGATTCAGGGGGTGAGCAGTGGTGAGGTACTGAAAATTGTAAAAAAGACAGCTGAGGCCTCATTACCTAATGGTTTTGATATAGACTGGGCTGGAATATCTCGAGATGAAGCAAATGCAGGAAGTGAAGCATTGATTATTCTTTTCGTTTGTATATTTTTTGTCTATCTCATATTGTCTGCTCAATACGAGAGTTTTGTTCTTCCAATGGTTGTTATCTTCTCTCTGCCTATCGGTGTTTTTGGTGCATTGTTGTTTTTGTTGATTTTTGGTCTGGAGAACAACATATATGCTCAAGTTTCTATTCTAATGTTGGTTGGTTTATTGGGTAAAAATGCAATTTTAATTGTTGAGTTTGCGGCCCAAAAGATCCAAAATGGTCAGGATTTATTGAGTGCAATTGTTGAGGCATCAATCCTGCGATTACGTCCAATCGTAATGACTTCTTTGGCTTTTATAGTAGGTATTTTGCCTTTGGCACTGGCCGACGGAGCTGGTGCAATCGGGAACAGGACAATTGGAATATCCGCCGCAGGGGGGATGATCATTGGAACTCTTGTAGGTTTGATGTTTATCCCTGGATTATTCGTGGTTTTTGTCAAGTCAAGAAGTCAAAGCCGGATATGAACTAAAGTGTTTTTATTCAATAAATTTTGATAAAATGAAAAAGATTTTTGTAGTAGTAATAGTATTTACTTTTTGGGTTAGTTGTAAAAGTTTTCAGGATGTGGGGGATATAAAAACCACTCCCCTTCCTGAGAATTATCTGGTAGCTCGTGACTCAGTTTCTTATCAATTGAGTAAAGATTTCATCAAAATGGACTCGACATTATTGAGTTTAATAAATGTTGGTTTAAACAATAGTTTAGATCTAAAAGAGAGATTGCAATTTGTCCAAAAACAAATGTTCAGTTATCAATTGGCTCAATCCGCGCACCTCCCGGTTATGCAGGCCAATGCATCTTTCTGGCAAAGAAAATTCGGATATTATACCATGGATGACGCTGGCAATAGAGTAACAGAGTTTCAACCTGGAGATACCATACCTAAACACTTACCTGATTACTTTGTTGGCTTGACAACCAATTATGAATTGGATGTTTGGGGAAGATTGAAAAACCTCAAGAAAGTTGCTTTGACAGAGTATCTAGCTTCCAAAGAAGGTCAAGAGTTTTTTAAGAATTTGTTTGTCCATCAAATCATTCAATTGTACATAGAATTATGTGCTTTAGATGAGGAGTTAGTGCTATTGAATGA
>CAZNVU010000144.1:0-5260 GCA_964576575.1 uncultured Chryseobacterium sp. | reverse complement strand
TTCCCAATGATGTGCATGGAGATTATGGTCCAGATGAGCAGTGCATAAGGTTCAAGGGAACTTTTGCAGCAGCTCCTGTTTGGGAGGAATCCTTTGCAGGTGATTGGAATGCGGAAACCAAGTATGCCGTTTATCCTAATCCTAGCTTAAGTGGCCAGGTGAATATTTTAGGGAATTCAGAAGATGCCATATTGCAAATGATAAGTGTGCGCGATGCCTCTGGCCGTGTTGTGAAACAATGGAGCAGCAATGGAGAAGAACAATCCATGGTTTCTCTTAATTTATCAGAACTTCCTGGGGGTCTTTATTGGATTTCTATAGTTGGAGCTGGGGATGAGCAGCATCTCAGATGGGTAAAACAATAATCTATTGAGAAGCAAAATCTTAAAAGGGGCGATTGCCCCTTTTTTTCGAAACAATTTAACATTGAGTTTACTTGCTTCATGCGATGTTGCTTAAATTTGAAAAGAAATATTTCTGAACAAAAAAATCAAATCTCAAATGAGAACATTGAAGACCTTTTTCACACTGACACTATGGATGACGGTGCTTGTAAATTTTGCTCAACCATGGACCTATGATTTTGGAACTGGTACAGGCACTGCAAACAATGCGAATGCTGGTTCAGGTAATCAAGCTTTCTTTTCAGGAACTCCGACGGGTGGAGGGACTTATCGTGTTAGAGTTGGAAATCAAGGAGGGTCGATATCACTCAATAATCCTGGCACCTCATTAGGTTCAGGTTCTGAGCTGCAATTAAATGCTGCAACAGGAGCGGCAACCAATAAATTTAGTGTTTTTTCTTGGTCTAACTCAACATCTGTCGCCTACATGAAGACCAAGATTCGATCAACGTCTTCTGCCAACGGAGCCCTCGCTATTACAATGGGAACTGCTCCAACAGGCTCCTCAAATAACGGGTACACAGCAGATTATGCGGGGACTTTGGCTTCAGTAATCATCAACTACGGTTCAGGAGCTATTACTTCAATTACTCGCAGAGGTTTGAGCTCCAACACTACAATAAGTTCTCCAATTCTCTCAAAGGATGCTGATCAAGATTTAGAGATTTATTGTAATAATGGTAGCACAAGTGCGGATTATTTCAAAGCTGGAAGCTCGTATTCATTGAATTCTCAAAGTTGGGATTTATGGGTTGGAGGTACTAAAGTTTCTTCTTTAGGTGGATGGCCAAGGGCAAATACTTCAGGAATTGTTGTCAACGTTTCAATTGGTGCAATTTCATTTTTTGCTGAATCAAGCACAGGCAACGTAGCAAACCTGTATTTGGATGATTTGGAATATTCGAATGCTTTGCCTCCAGTGCCCACCCCAGTAATTGATGTTTCATCCCCCGCTCAGGTTCAGGCTGCAAATGTTGTGCAAGCCACACAGAACCATGTGTTGTCTCAATTTCAAGTAGGTGTTTCTGTTGCCAACGCTGTTTTATCATCAATTGCATGCAATACTGGTGGAACTTACTCCAGTTCAGATGTAACCAACTTCAATTTGTATTACAATGCAGCTTCAAATAGTTTTTCAGGAGCAACAAGTATTGCATCATCAGGAGGTTCAGTGTCTTCAGGTGCAAACATTACTTTTTCAGGTTTGAACACAACAATCACCAGTGGTACAACAGGATATTTCTTTGTAACAGCCAACTTTAGTGCATCTGCTGTTGCGGGTAATACAATTAATATTGTTGCTAATCCAACGCTTTCATTTACTTCAGGTACTCCAACAGGAACAATAACTTCTGGAGGCTCACAAACAATTGAAGTTTCAGGGGTTCCTGATTGCGCAGGAGTTGCAGGCGGATCAGCCTTGCCCGGTACAACTTGCGATGATAACAATGCATGCACCATCAATGATGTTTGGTCGGCAAGTTGTGTTTGTGCAGGAACTATTCAAGATACTGATGGAGACGGAACCTGTGATGCCACAGATGAATGTGACAATGACCCCAACAAGATTTTGGCCGGAGCCTGCGGATGTGGCAACATAGAAGTTGGTCAAGTTTGTAATGACAACAATGCATGTACCGAGAATGATGTAATCACAGCTTGCGGTGTTTGTGCAGGTACAGCTTTATTGGATACAGACAATGATGGCACTTGTGATCTTACAGATGAATGTGACAATGATCCGAATAAGATTTTAGCTGGTACTTGTGGTTGTGGAAATGCTGAGCCTACTTCAGCTTGTGATGATGGCAATGCACTCACTTCAGGAGATGTTATCAATGGATCTTGTTCGTGTCAAGGTCTTTATCCTTCTGTTTACTATGATTTTGGAACAGCAGCTTTTACCACCAACACAATAACCAATTTAGCTGCTTCCGCTGTTACAAGAGGAAATAACAATGGAACAACAAATGGACTACTGAATTCTTCATCCGCCTCAAGTGGATATGCGGGATCTTCTGGAACAAACAATGCCGGAGCAGCGGCAAGAGCAGGAGCCTTGGATCTGACTCCCACAACAGGCAGTGCTTATTTTGAATTCAACTTGGATGCGGATCAGAATTACGTGTTTACAATGACTGAGGTTTCTTTTGGTGTGCGAAGCACAGGAACTGGACCTCAAGCCGCGGTGCTCAGGTCAAGTCTTGATGGATATACCAATGATCTGGCTACTGTTGTAATTCCTGCAACGGGCTCTTGGGTTAGAAGATCTATGGTGTTGAGTAGTTTTTCGACTATTGCGGGAGCCAATGTGACGTATCGCATTTATGGTTCCAATGGAACAGGCTCACCCACTGCAAACACAACCAACTGGCGTATAGATGACTTGAACGTATTTGGTTATACCACTTTTACCCCTCCTGTATCAATTGTTCAGTTTGTTAATCCAACTCAGAGTGCAAATGAATCGCTCACATCGGATTTGATTTCAGTGACCATGGATATTGCACCAGTAGGCGACGTTGTTTTAAGTGTTGCTGATCTTGGCACTGGAACCGCTACTGCCCTCAGTGATTATACCTTTTTAAATACTTCATTGACTTTTTCACCAACGGAGACTTATCCGCTAACAAAAACAGTCAACTTGAGTATTCTTAACGATAGTGATGTTGAGCCTTCAGAAACAATCAATTTTGGGTTAAGCTTGACTTCAGGGACGGCAACATTAGGAACCTCAAATCTCGTTTATACATTAACAAGCGATGATTTAGCACAATTGGTAATCAATGAGATTGATTATGACAATGTAGGCACGGATAACTCAGAGTGGATTGAAATCAAAAACAATGGGGCAACAGCAGTGGATATCAATGGCTACAAGTTGGAATTGGTGAATGGAGGTAGTACACCTGCATCTGTTTATTCTACTATTAATATCGCGACAACTTCAACTTTGATTCAACCCGGAGGGTATTATGTAGTTGGAAATAATGCCTCAATAGCAAATGTTAATTTTGTATTCACAGGATCCATTCAGAATGGAGCCCCTGATGCTATTGGTTTAAGAGACAACAGTAATAATCTATTGGATGCAGTGAGTTATGAGGGTAGTGTTGGAAGCCCTTATTCGGAGGGACTTACAACCAACGAATTGGTTGATGCAGGTTCTGCCAATTTTGCTTCGGGCACAATAGGTCGCTTCCCTGATGGTGTGGATACTGGAGATAATATGATAGACCTTAGAACCCTGTGTGTTGGAACACCGGGAGCAACGAATACGCCAAGTACCTCAACTTTCTATGAGGATAACGACGCTGATACTTTTGGAAATGTAGACTCAACCATTGCTGCTTGTGAAGCTCCAGTGGGATACGTTTCCAATAGCACAGATTGTAATGATACATCATTTGTGAGTAACCCATCGGCTGTTGAAATTTGCGACGCTTTGGACAATGACTGCAATGGCTCAGTAGACAATGGATTAACTTTTGTCGACTATTACAACGATGCTGATGGTGATACCTATGGAGCAGGAACAGCAACCAACGCATGTCAATCACCTGGTGCTACTTATGTTACCAACAACACTGATTGTGATGATGCTGCAGTAGCTACTAATCCTGGAGCTTCAGAAATTTGTGATGGAATAGACAATGATTGTGTTTCTGGAATTGACAATGGATTAAGTTTTGTCAACTATTATAACGATGCTGATGGTGATACTTATGGTGCAGGAACAGCAATCAACGCATGTCAATCTCCAGGTGCTACTTATGTAGCGAACAATACAGATTGTAACGACGCTTTGTCTGCAGCATACCCTGGTGGAACTGAGTTATGCGGAAACGGCATAGATGATGATTGCTTGGGAGGAGATCTTATATGCCCTGTGAGTCCATTTGAAGCAGCCTCTAACATCGTTAATATCGGTCAATTTGGAACAGGTGTTCAATCTTCACAGACCGTTAACTTGGCTACAGGAACCAACACGGTTCAATCTCCTGGTTTGGGATTAGACAAGTGGTACAAATTTACCGCCTCATCCAATGCGATGCGTATAGCTGTTGTGGGAACCTCTGCTGTTGCTGATGATAATGACTTGAGTTTGTACGAAACTCCAGTTGACCCAACTGTTCAGTTGATTCCAATTGTTTCAGAGAATGATGTTCACCCTGGTGACCAAGGTTTGGCCAATGATGGAGGAAGTGAGACATTGATTTACGATCAATTGAATGTAGGAGATGTCTATTATTTGTGCGTACGGAACAACAACAATACTCCTGGTAATGTAAGTTTGACCTTGTCCAATTTGAATGCATCTTCGCCGGATATAGCCGTATATACAGGCGGAACAAATACATTTACAAGTGCATGTCAAAATTTCAAGGTAAGGTTTAGACCCAATGCTTCAGGGTATACAATAAACCGCTGGAATAGCGCAGATATTAGTGGGACAGCTGCTTGGTCTTATGGTATACCAGTAACGAGTACTGTTGCTTCAACGGTTTGCCAATTGGGGAGGTTTGCCCCAGCAAATTTGAGTGGTACAAGTCAAACAGTTTTTGTTACAGTTGATGTATTGTACAACCTAAAAGATGCATATGGTACAACCACACCTGCTACGGCTAGAGCAGTAGCAGCCTCTTCTTTCCAATTGGCGAGTGAGGCTGATTTGGCTGTAAGATCAACGGACCGATGTTCAGCTGGTTTTAAGTCCGCAACATCCTCCATAGCTACCAATCGCTCAGTGTGTGGAACTTCGCGCTACTTGTGGGAAATGTCAATGGTTCTGCCATTAACCTCTTTACCTCTTGAAGTTCAAGGTCCTGTTGGAGGTTCTCGTATATTGATGTTGA
>CAZNVU010000143.1:0-5270 GCA_964576575.1 uncultured Chryseobacterium sp. | reverse complement strand
AATATGAGAGATGAGATCTTAGACCGTTGGCAAAACCCAGGCGATCAAACCACATATGGTCAATTAACTTTGAATGAAACCAACTATGGCCTTCCTACAGGTTTCCCTTGGTGGAATACGTCATTGTTCATGTACAATGCCGATTTCTTGCGATTGAGAAATCTTTCTTTGGATTTCAATGTGGACCAAGAAATTGTTGAGCGCATGAAATTGAAGTCCTTGAGCTGGGGATTCTTTGTTACCAATGTTTTCACCATCACCAACTTCCCTGGATTGGATCCTGAAATTGTTCGTGACTTTGAAAACGCTCAGGATAGAAACTTGAGTCCCAACGTAACCTACTTAACCCCAATGCAAGAGCGTAGCTTTAACCTTCGCCTATCCGCTAACTTCTAATTGAAATTGAACATGAAAAAATATATCATCATTGCTGCATCCATCGCCACTTTGGGATTGGTGTCATGTGAAAAAATGTTGAACTATCCTCCAAATGGAGCCATCCTTGCGGAAGATGCTTTAAAGACACCTGAAGATGCGCAGAAATTATTGAACAGTTGTTATGATGTGATGGCCAATGTGTTTGATGGCTCCTACCAAAACCTAGCTGAATTGTTGGGAAACAATTTAGCGACACCGATTGGTTTGGACTTTCAGGCTATTTATAACAAAGAAACCAACTTCTTTACCCCCACTACCAATGGAGTTTATGCGGATTTGTATTATGCTATTTTTCGATGTAACTCATTGTTAGAAAACTTTGATTTAATCGAAGGATTATCAGATGCCGATCGTTCTAGAATGGAAGCTGAGGCGCGCTTTATACGAGCTTTTTGTCATTGGCATGTTGTCAAGATTTGGGCTCAACCATACGGTTACACCGCTGATAACAGCCACTTGGGAATTGTTATCAGAGACAAAGCATCCAATGAGCCTCTAGCCAGAAACACAGTTGCTGAAGTATACAACTTCATAGTTACAGAGATGGAAACTGCAGCCAATACACTGCCTTCATCCAACGGAAATTATGCTACTGCTGACGCTGCCAAAGCTGCATTGGCGATGATCTATTTCCAAATGCGTGATTACAATAAAGCCATTCAGTACAGCGACGAAGTAATCAATGCTAATAACTTTGAGCAATACTCTATTGATCGTTTTCCAACCCTTTGTGAATACACCATACGTTTAAACAATAACGCCAATAGTGTTTGGAACAATACCTCTCTTTCCATAATAGGATACGGCGGTGTTGTTGCAACTTTTGATAACGCCAACAATGACACAATACCCATTGAAATATCGGTTCCGATGATTAGCGGGGTAACCTATCAACTCATTTGCGACGTGCCTGGCGGAAAAACTTCCAACATCAGTTTTGATATTTTGAACCCAGGTGCTGAAGTTGTATATTCATTCGGAGGTTCCCTAAGCAATGCGGGCAAAGTATTAGCAACCTTCACTGCCGAAACGGGTGGTGTGCCTGCTTTAACGGCCTCCAACAACAAAGAATCTATTTTCAAAATTGTCAGTTTTAGCAATGATGTAAGAACCGATGATTTTATCGGTAATTACAACGCTTCGGGCGTGTTACCCCCAAACTTAACATTATGGAATGATGCCTCCTTTGCTTCAAGTAATGAAATTGAAGTACCTTTTGTCCAATTAATCAACCAAAACAATGCTGATAAAAGAAAAGCTTGGATGTCGACCAGCGGATCACAAATCACGTTGACTAAATTCCAAGACAAAGTTGCTTTCAATATTCCATTGATGTACCAAACTGAGATGATGCTCATCCGCGCTGAGGCCATTGCTTATGCTCAGACAGGACGCCTTAATGAAGCCATTGCGGATATCAATTCAGTACGAGCAAGAGCATACTCTCAGCCTAATTCTTTGCCTATAGGTGCAACTCCAGAGCAAGTAAAATCCGCAGCTAGAAAAGAATACCGTTTGGAAACAATTGGTGAAGGAAAGTGGCTTGATCAATTTCGCCGCATCGCCATGGAAAGCAGCACTAATTTAAAAATCAGAACATCACCATGGAACTGTCCAGGAATGGCTTTGCAGTTCCCAAATAATGAGTTCACGAGCGCATTATTTGTTGGTAACCCTGAAGGTGGTTGTAACTAATATCAAAAAAAATGAAAAAGAAATTCATTCTATATACTGCCATAGCCATGAGCATGGCAGCTTGCAAGCCAGAAATCAAAGGTGAACTTGGCGACCTAACCAACAAAGAAGTTGGCATGGATGGCATGTGGGAATTGTCCAAATTCACAATCCAAGACCCAAACAGTCCCATTTTGGAACAGCGTGATTTCACCAGTTTTTACACTGGAGAGAACATCACGCCAATGACCATTCATTTCGATGCCGCTAAACGTGAATATCATGTTGACATCGAAAAAGGAAGAAATTTCTTTGGTGATCAAGGAACGTGGTTCTTGGATGACGTCATTGCTCCCTCTACCCTCTACTTGGTTAGCAGTAATGACACTGCTGAGATTGCGCTGGGTTCCATGGTAACTGCCAACAGCAGTGAAATGAACCTTTCAATCAATAGAGTATGTTCCAGCGGATTTAAAAATGTTACCTACAAGTTTAATTTGACACGCAAATAAGATGAAAAAATTATTGTCTTTTGTTACAATGATGGTCTTGACCTACTCAGCATGGTCACAAGCAGCTTTTGTCCTTCCATCACCTACCAATGCCAATGACTCAGTGACCATCTATATTGATGTCAGCAAATCCACATCCAATGGTCTCAAGCACATGCTAGAAGCCCACCCAGAAGTAAAGGACGAAGTTTACATGTGGACATGGAGCCCAGCTAGTCCTGCCTGCGGAAATGGAGAATGGGGAAACTCTAATGAGTGCATGAAATTGAAAAGAGTGAGCGGAATGATATATTCTATTAAAATAGTACCTACGTCATTCTATAACTGTACGCCTCTTGATTTGTATAGTAAAGGAATTTCTTGCCTTGCCAAACTAGACAACGGAAATGCATTTGGAAGTGATGGTGTTGGTGAGGCTAAGACTGAGGATTTGCGCATAGATATCTTACCTGCTCTCTGCGCGGATAAATTCTGTTACTTTCCAGAGGCATCTCGCATTGATGATTTCTTCACCATTACATATGACAATGGCAAAGAGACTGATACTAACCTACAGAACTTAGGTGCTGATGAATGTTACATATACATGGCAGCGCGCTCCGGCATCAACATCTTTCCCGTTTCTCAACCCGCTGATGTAACCACCAATCCTGCATTAAAAATGGAGCCGCTGTCAACTGAGCCAGGGAAATTTCGGTTGACAATCGTTCCAAGTGAATTCTTCCAAACCAATGGAGCCAACGTTCAGGAAATTTGGTTTTATGTTGTCAAACCAGGTTACCTTCCTGTACCGCCTGTTACAACCAAATACGCGGTTTTGAATTGTAACTGACCTTAAACGAATAATTATTGTTAGGGGCTGTCTCAAAAGGACAGCCTCTTTTTTGTCATTGATTGAATTTGGTTATATTTGAAAAAACAATAAATTATTATGTCAGCAACACAAAATGGTCACCCCAAAGGATTGTACGTATTGTTCGTTACAGAGATGTGGGAAAGATTCTCTTACTATGGAATGCGCGCGTTGTTCGTGCTTTTCATGACCAAAGCGCTTTTATTTGATAAGTCTTTTGGTTCTGAGATTTACGGTAGTTACACAGGATTGGTTTACTTGACTCCATTGATTGGCGGTTACATGGCTGACCGTTATTGGGGAAATAGAAAATCCATCATCATTGGTGGAATTTTAATGGCCATTGGTCAATTCTTCATGTTCTTGGCTGGCACTTTCTACACGCAAGTTGATATGGCATCCATGATCATGTACACTGGTTTAGGATTCTTGATTTTTGGAAATGGATTTTTCAAACCCAACATCTCAACCATGGTGGGGCAATTGTATCCCGAAGGCGATAAGCGTGTTGATTCAGCATTCACGATTTTTTACATGGGTATCAACCTTGGCGCCTTCATTGCACCGCTACTTTGCGGTTATTTAGGAGATACTGGAAATCCTGCTGATTTTAGATGGGGTTTCTTGGCTGCTTGCTTCGGTATGATTTTGAGTTTGATTTTATTTATCTCTCTAAAAAACAAATACATTGTCACTCCAGAAGGTATTCAAATTGGTGAAAAACCCAATAATGCCCGCCAAGAAAAGAAAGAAGGTACCTCTGTTCCTGTTTCTTCAAAATCGATGATTATCTGGGGGGCAATCTTTGGCGGCTTGTTTGTTACATTTTTCAAATTTGCCGAAATGGATATCATCGGAAGTTTCATTTTCTCTTTGACCATTGCAGCTCCCGGATTTATCATCTCTGATCCAACCCTCTCTAAGATCGAAAAAGAAAGAATCTGGGTTATTTACATCGTAGCATTTTTCGTCATCTTCTTCTGGTCCGCATTTGAACAAGCAGGGGCATCATTAACCTACTTCGCCGAAGAGCAAACCAATAGAACCGTGATGAACAAAATCATTCCTGCTTCTTATTTCCAAAGTATTAATGCCATCGCCATCGTTATTTTCGCACCCATTTTCGTGTGGTTATGGGGTGTTTTAGGCAAGCGAAACATGGAACCTGCTTCACCATATAAACAATCCGTTGGTCTTTTCTTATTGGCCATTGGATACTTGGTAATTGCCTTTGGCGTGAAAGATTTGCAACCTGGGGTAAAAGTGAGCATGATGTGGTTGATCAGTTTGTACACCATTCACACCTTGGGAGAGCTTTGCCTTTCTCCTATCGGATTATCTATGGTAAACAAATTGGCTCCAGTAAAATTTGCTTCTTTGTTAATGGGCGTTTGGTTTCTTTCTACCTCCGCTGCCAACAAGTTCGCCGGTACTTTGAGCGCATTGTATCCAGAACCAGTAATTGCCATCACCTTGGTAGAAGATCTACAAACCAAGAACAATGTGAAATTGTTTCCTGCTGAGTTTGACAAATCCAAAGCCCCTGTTATATCTGAAGTTCCAGCCATAGCTATGGAAAAAATTCAAATGGCTAACGTAACGGATTTAAAAGTGAAAGAAGAAATTCAAAAGACCTTAGAAACTTCAACATTAAAGAATACCAAACATTTCATCGGCTTCGAAATCGATACACTGTATGATTTCTTCATGCTTTTTGTTTTCATGGCCGGTGCAGCATCTTTGGTATTATTTGTGCTATCCAAAAAATTATTGACCATGATGAATGGTGTGAG
>CAZNVU010000142.1:0-5325 GCA_964576575.1 uncultured Chryseobacterium sp. | reverse complement strand
GTCTCATTCAATTTTCAGTTCAAAGATGGGCGTGAACTAACCCTTCCCTTTCCACTATTTGAGCGAAGCGGATACCAAGCTCAAGGCCTTGATGCCAATGACATTATGTACATGGTTTATCCTGATCGTTTTGCCAATGGAAATCCCAACAATGACAGCATTCCTGGATATTTTCAAGGAGCCCACCGCAATGGAAAAAAATCAAGACATGGTGGTGACCTGGCTGGTATTGCCAATCATTTGGACTATATCGAGAAAACAGGCCACACTGCCATTTGGTTAAATCCAATTTTAGAAAACAATCAACCCATAGACAGTTATCATGGATATGCCACTACTCATTCCTACAAAGTAGATCCCCGGTTAGGAACAAATGATGAATTCAAAAGTTTTGCAGCCCAATGTCATCAGCAAAAAATCAAATTGGTATGGGATGCCATTTACAACCACTGGGGAAATGAACACTACCTCTTCAAAAATATCCCAGATTCCAACTGGTTTCACTTCTTTCCCACTTTTACCAAAACCAATTACCGCGCGGAAACCCTTATGGATCCGTATGCCAGTGATTTTGACAAAAATTTAATGAGCAATGGTTGGTTTGATACCCACATGCCTGACCTTAACCAGCAGGACCCCAACCTGGCCACATATCTCATTCAAAATACAATCTGGTGGATGGAATACGCAGGTATCGACGCTATTCGCATAGATACCTACAGTTACCCTGATCAAACTTTTATGTCGCTGCTCAACAAATCTGTGAAAAAAGAATACCCCAATGCATTTCTCTTTGGTGAAACATGGGTTACAGAGCCAACGGTTCAGGCTTGGTTTGTAGATGACTTTAAATACAACGCCAAAAGAACTTACCTTGATGGTGTAACGGATTTTCAATGGTATTTCGGAGTGAGCAAAGGGTTAAACGAAAACTTCGGATGGGAAGAGGGATTGCGCAGAATCCAATTGACTTTGACGCAAGACGTGATCTATGCACATCCTGAAAACAACGTTACTTTCTTGGACAACCATGACCTTAGTCGTTTTTATTCCGTTATTGGAAAAGACTTTAAAAAATGGAAAGCAGGAATAGGTATGCTCATGACTCACCGCGGCATCCCTTGCACTTATTATGGAACGGAATATTTGTTTGAAGGATTTACCAACCCTGATGATTTGGTACGTCAAGAATTTAGCGGAGGTTGGGAAGGAGATGCTATCAACTACTTTGAACAAAGGAACATTCAAGAAATTCAAAAAGAAGCCTTTGATTTCTACAACAAATTGACCTCGTTCAGAACTGCTTCTAAACTGGGAGAATTGAAACTCAAACAATTCGTACCCCAAGACAATGTGTATGTTTACTTCAGATACAACGATGAGAAAGTGTATATGGTGGTGGTAAATTTAGGAGACAAAAAAGAAATTGATTTACAACCTTACCAAGAAATGCTTTCAAAAGGAACGACGTTAAAATCAATTTTTGGCCTCCAACAACAATCATCCAAAGGATTACTAAAATGGAATGATGGGGAGAGCTTTGAAGTATTTGAATTGATTTTGAATCCTACCAAGCCATAACCTCTAAAATAGAAGGAAAGGTATTTTTCTTCCATTCTTCTTCTTCAGCTTTCATCCAACACATGGAGGTAATGTCCTCTTCTACTTGTGGTACCAGTTCATCCTGAATGGTGCCTTGCATCTCAAACCAATGGGTGTCTTTGATTACCCATTTGTTCTTGTGAAAATACAAATGAAAAACAATGCCTAACTTTTTTCCTAAATGAACATTCACCAGTCCACACTCCTCTTTTACTTCACGCAATGCAGCATATTCAATGGTTTCACCTTGATCTACTTTTCCTTTTGGCAAATCCCACTTATCTCTCCTGAAAATCATTAGCACATCATTGTTCTCATTAACTACCCTTCCACCAGCGGCAGTTATGGGGTTAAAGGATAGCAAAAAAGACTCCCACACATCAAAAACACTTTGATCTTTAGAACAACAATAAAATACTCCTGATTTATCTTTCAATTTTTCAACCCAATCCAACCAACTTGGCGAATCCTTGCTTAGAAAAAGGTTTTGATCTGCTGAACCATTTTGATTTTCAGAAAAAACCAAAACCACTTCATTTAAATATACTTGACGGTGAAAAGCCATGCTGCAAACTTAAGAAGCTTTAAAACACCGCAAATGATAAAATTACGTTTCCGTTCAAATCAAAATGGAGTTAAGCATTACTTTTGCGGCATGAGCATCGAACAAAACATTGGTCATTCAGTAGCTGAAAACCTTCTTTCTATCGAAGCAGTAAAATTGAATCCATCCTCCCCATTCACCTGGGCAAGCGGATTGAAGTCACCCATTTACTGCGACAACCGCAAGATCCTGTCATTCCCCGATATTCGTAAAAAAGTCGCCCTGGCCTTTGCAGAGCTTATTAAAACATTTCCAACTCAACCAGAAATCATCGCTGGAGTAGCAACGGGAGGCATTGGCATTGGAGCGTTGGTAGCTAATGTGATGAATCTACCGTTTATATACGTTCGCAGCGAGGCCAAGAAACATGGACTCAACAATCAAGTAGAAGGAATTTGTCCTGAAGGTGCCAAGGTGCTGGTTATTGAGGATTTGATTTCAACAGGAAAAAGTAGCCTCTTGGCCGTTGATGCCTTGATGGAAAGAAAAGCAGATGTCGTTGGCATGATTGCCATTTTCACTTATCAGTTCCCCGATGCATTGGCCAAGTTTGACACCTACCCTTTTCCAGTAAAAACGCTTTCCAATTACACTTACCTTCTTGAGAAAGCAATAGAAATGAACTATATCCAGGCTGAACAGCACCAAGCATTGAAAGTTTGGAAAGAGAATCCTGCGGCTTGGTCTGAACAGTATTTGCTCAGTCATGGAAATTAATTCAGAACATTTTGTTCTAAACAACAAAGAAGAAATAATCCATCAATTCTTGAATAAGATGGAAAACTTCCAACAATTTCTTCCAGATGACTGCTCAGATTGGAAGAATGATGCTGACAGCTGTGAATTCAAAATAAAATCTTCTCTATCGCTTAAAATCCGGAAAAAAGTGATTTCTAATCAAGAAATTCATTTTGTCACTGAAGACAATCCTTTGTTACCAGCCACCATCATTTTCCGCAGCCAAGCAATAGGGGAAAAAACAGAGGCATCTATTCAAGTAAAATCCAACGTAAACTTTCTGATGGCGGGAATGATCAAGCCCATTTTGGAGAACTTATTGAAGAATTTTCAAAAGCAATTGCAAGCGCAGTTTGCTTAATCCACTTGCTTCACCATTTCTGACAATTGAATTCTGAAGCGTTCACCATAGATCCCTTCTGGAATGCGCTTACCGCATGATATCACCATGTTGATCTCTGCTTTTCTTGGCAAATTCAAAAGTTGTTTTAAACGTTTGCTGTCCATTCCTTCAACTGGACAAGTATCATGGCCCTCAGCGCTCATGGACAGCATGAAAGTCTGAGCCGCCAAAGCCGCACTCTTGTGCACAACAATGCGCATGTCTGTTCCCGTAACCTGGCGAACCATCGGCCTTTTAAATCCCGCAATCGTCACAAAAATCTTCTTCATCCATCCGCGAAATCCAAAAAAATCATTGTTGTACAGCAACGGCATGAGTTTGCTATAGTACTTTAAAGCACTTTGACCACGAAAACTGGGACGATCACCATGCACATTTTTGACATGATTCAAATTGGCTTCTGCACGTTGCCTCCACAAATCAGGTCTGGCCACAACAACAATAATCTCCTTGGCTGTCTCTGTGGTATTTTGTCCCAAACAACAAAAGGATACTTCCTTGATTTTCTCAGGTGTGCTCACCCTGTACATCTCCCACAATTGCATATTGCTGCTGGAAGGAGCCAACTGAGCGCGCTCAAGACTAACCGTCACTGCTTTGGGATCGTAATCCGTAGGATGGTACTTTCTAACCGCACGGCGGGTTTTGACTATTTGATCAAATGCTTCTGAGTTTTTCATTTTCTTTCTTTTTTCGATCCCTCAATTTCATCCATGGTATTTCTACAAAACGATAAAGCAGATGAGACAACGCAAATGTAAGCACCCAAAACAAAATGTACGGAAGAATTGAGCCCGTGTGTTCTGATCCAACCAAGAAATGATTGAGCAAGGCATACACCACTCCCAAGTTGATCAAATACATGGAATACGAAATTTTTGATGTCCATACTATCCATTGCCCAAACCAACCGTTGGGTTTCAAAACCCAATTGGAAAACAATGGAAGGGTTAATGCAACGCCCAATGACTTTATTGAAAAAGACAATACCCGTTCATAAAAACCAAAAGCATCAATCATGAAGTTTGAATCAACAATGAGAACGATCATTCCAACTGCAAAAAACAACTTTGGATTTCGGTTAAAGACATTGGAATGAAAAAAGGAAAGAAACGCTATATCCAATCTCACAACAGCCTATAATTGAATTGTGATTCATCCCAAATTTCTAATCATCGCAAAAAGCATCCTGGATAACTCATCAGCAGCATCCACCATTACATCAAAATTGCTGCTTTCGATTATACCACGATCTCTGAGAATGTCAAGAACAGCAATGCACTCAAATAATGAAGCTCTCGAAACAACATAAAAATTTCGTCGATCAGCTTTTGAGAATTTGCCACTACCCTCAGCTATGTTCAATACCACGCTGAAAGATGCTCGCCCCAACTGGTCATTGACAAATCGCTCAAGTTTATTCTCTCGCATCACTCCCAAACACTGCAAATGAAAACTCATGGATTTTTGGTAAACTTCTAAATTTCTAAAATCAAACATGTTTTTTGTTTTATCCAAATTTGACATCCTTGATAATCCTGAACAAACAATTTGTGCGATTTTGACATTGATTTGGAATAGAATTGCATAAGAAGCCTATAAACAGAGCGAGAAACAGAGCGAGAGCGAGAAACAGAGCGAGAGCGAGAAACAGAGCGAGAGTGAGAAACAGAAACAAATCAACCCTGAAATAAGCGCAAAAAAAAATCAGAGTTCCAAACTTTGCTCTCGCTCTGTTTCTCACTCTGATTTGTACCCCGGGCGGGACTTGAACCCGCACGACCGCAATGGTCACAGGATTTTAAGTCCTGCGTGTCTACCGATTCCACCACCAGGGCATTTGGTTTTCGGTTATGTGATAAAAAAAATCCCGACAGCGAAGCATCGCCACGGGATTCATATGAGCGGGAGACGAGACTCGAACTCGCGACCCTAACCTTGGCAAGGTTATGCTCTACCAACTGAGCTACTCCCGCTT
>CAZNVU010000141.1:0-5419 GCA_964576575.1 uncultured Chryseobacterium sp. | reverse complement strand
ATTTGTAATCTAATCTTTTCAAAACATCAATCGCCTCTTTGTTAAAGTTTTTTGCACCAGGAACACTTCTTAAAACTTTATGATCAGTGGTTGTTCCGTTGCGCTCGACTATCATTTCCACATATACGGAACCTTGTATTCCTGCTTCTTTTTCAAAGGCTGGATACTGCAGTTTTTGTGCGATTTCCGTTCGGAGATCTGCCCCCAAATATTGAGCTTGTTCTTCTGCATAGGCCATGACGGCATTGGTATCATTGATATTGTTAGTGTAGTAGGATTCCTCAACTGGCGCTACCACATCCTCACTCGGTACATCATGATAATGATAATCTTCCTCCGCTATAGGGGGGACAGAAAGATCCTCTCCGTTTTGTTCAATTTCTTGGATTTGGTATTCAGGTTCAATGATTTTATATTCGGGTGTCGTTTGAACCGGCTTATAGTAGCGCTTTACCTTGATTCCCTCTGTCAAATACCATTCGTTTTTATAGTGAATACAAGATTTGAGTTTGATGGTTAGGGTGTCTTTTTTGTCGGTAATTTGAAACTGAATATTGTATGTCCAAAAGTTGCCTTCTCTATCAGGATCAATACTGTGTCCTATATATTTAGACGATTGCATATCAAAACCGTAATCTGCAATATCCGCCATAGCCCTGTGGTATTTCTCTTGAACATTTTGATTGAGCTTCTCCGTCCATTCAGCAGTTTTCTTTGGATCGCTTAGTTCTTTTTCCAAATTTTGCTGAATGGTTTTATAGTCCATATCGAGGTTGGGCATTTCCTTTGAAATCTCCAAGATGATTTCTTTGAAGGTATTCGAATCGAAAATGTGTGACTCCAAGAACTTTCTGTTTTCGGTTTTCAAAGCTTTGTAAACATCTCTAGTTAGCTTATCGTAATTGCTGCTATCAGGAGAGGATAGACTTTGAGCATTGGCATCACTAGAATTAAATACAATCAGTGATAAAAACAAAAATGTGATTTTGAAAATTTTCATATGAGCAAATTGTGTTTTCAAAAATAGAGCAACCGTTGCTGCTTGTTTTCCACAATTGGTGAACACCATTCGTTTTAACAATTGGCTTTGCTATAATTTTGCCAAAACCCAATCAAAGTGTCCAAATCAATTTCAGAATTACAAAGCATCGCCTCTCAAGTGAGAAGGGATATTGTACGCATGGTTCATGCGGTGAACAGCGGTCATCCTGGCGGAAGTCTTGGTTGTACCGACTTATTCGTATCACTTTATTTCAAGCAAATGCATCACCAACCAGAGTCGTTTGACATGGATGGAAAGTACCAAGATTTGTTCTTTTTGTCCAATGGTCACATTTCTCCAGTTTGGTATTCTGTTTTGGCACGCAGCGGTTATTTTCCCGTTTCTGAATTAGCTACTTTTAGAAAATTAAATACACGTTTACAGGGTCATCCAACAACGCATGAGCATTTGCCGGGTATCAGGATTGCCAGCGGTTCCTTGGGTCAAGGTTTGTCCGTTGCTTTGGGAGCAGCGCGTGCCAAGAAACTCAATGGCGATGATCGTTTGGTCTATGTGCTCCAAGGTGATGGAGAAATTCAAGAGGGGCAGGTGTGGGAAGCAGCCATGTACGCGGCGCACAACAAGGTGGACAATGTCATTGCTTTTGTGGATTGTAATGGACAACAGATTGATGGTTCAACGGATCAGGTATTGTCTTTGGGCAATATCAAAGCCAAGTGGGAGGCATTTGGATGGGTGGTGATGGAAACCAATGGAAATGATCTATTGGCTTTGAATACAACCATCGAAGAAGCCAAGCAATTGACAGGTCAAGGAAAACCCATCATGATTTTGATGACCACCTCTATGGGTAAAGGCGTTGACTTCATGGAAGGCACACACAAATGGCACGGTGTAGCGCCCAACAATGAGGAGTTGGCCAATGCCTTGTCACAATTAGAAGAAACTTTAGGAGATTATTAATCAGCGCATATGTTAACATTTGAATTGTCCCCCGCCAATGATACCCGTTCAGGTTTTGGTGCAGGTTTATTGGAAGCCGGAAAAAAGAATGATCAAGTAGTTGCCCTTTGTGCTGACTTAACGGGATCTTTAAAAATGGATGCTTTTCAAAAAGCATTTCCAGAGCGATTTTTTCAAACTGGTATCGCAGAGGCCAATATGATTGGATTGGCAGCAGGCTTGACCATTGGTGGTAAGATTCCATTTACTGGAACTTTTGCCAATTTTAGTACAGGTCGTGTGTATGATCAAATTCGTCAGAGTGTTGCCTACAGTGGAAAGAATGTCAAAATTTGCGCTTCGCACGCTGGTTTGACATTGGGAGAGGATGGCGCGACGCACCAGATATTGGAAGACATTGGTATGATGTCCATGTTACCAGGGATGACCGTTATCAATCCTTGTGATTACAACCAAACCAAAGCAGCAACAATGGCCATTGCTGAATATGACGGGCCTGTTTATTTGCGTTTCGGACGCCCCAAGGTGACCAATTTCACCCCAGTAGATCAGAAGTTTGAGATTGGAAAAGCATGGCACATTCATGCAGGCACTGATGTGACCATTATTGCTACAGGACATTTGGTATGGCCAGCAGTTGAGGCTGCTTTGCAATTAGAGGCGGAAGGGATATCAGTTGATTTGATCAACATCCACACAATCAAACCGTTGGATGAGGCAGCGATTGTAGCCAGTGCCAAGAAGACCAATTGTGTCATCACAGCAGAGGAACACAACATCATTGGAGGTTTGGGCAGTAGAGTAGCGCAGACATTGGCGCAACACCACCCATGTCCCATTTCATTCATTGGTGTAAAGGATTCCTTTGGAGAATCCGCCACCCCAGATCAATTGATGGAGAAGTACGGGCTAGATAGCAAGAGCATTTATACTCGTGTGAAGATGATGAAGGGGATGTAAAGGGAAAGACTTTGCCTTCATAATCCCGAACTCACTCTCATTTGAAGACTTCCTCCTAGACCTTCTTGGATGATACGAACTAGTGTTGACAAGCGGATATCGCTGGCATTGTTTTCTATGCGCGATATATATGTTTTTGTTGTCCCACATTTGTTGGCCAATGCTTCTTGAGTGAGCCCTTTTTCCTTTCTCAATTCTTGAATCATAACACCCAAGCGAAAGGCTTCAAACTCTTGTTCAAAGCCCTCTCTCCTCTTGGTGCCACGTTTTCCATACTGCTTGTCCAGATGTTCTGATAAGCTAGTAATCTTTTTTATGTTGTTTTTCATAATAATATTGTTCTTTTAACTGCTCCGCTCTTTTCATTTGGTTCTTAGGTGTTTTCCATGTTTTCTTTTGAAAACCATTCAACAAAATCACCAATTTATCTTCATCAAAAAAACAGAAAACCCTAAAAATATCAGAAGCGCTTTCAACCCTCACTTCATATAAGCCTTTACTTCCTGTAATGTGTTTCAAATATTTTTCAGGTACCCTTTCCACAGTCGAAATGAGAAGAAGTGTCCAGTTGAATTTTTTTTGAACTTCAGGTTTTAATTCATTGAAGAAGTTTAGGTAATGTTCTTCATAGTATAATACGTTTCGATAGAAATTATCATTTGTTGTGCTATTTTTACTCATGGCGAAGTTAGCTAATTAGGTAACATTTATAACTGTTTTTTTTGTTAATTTCTGCACAGAATGATATAATGACAACCTTCATATAAGGTCGCATAATGCTTTTATACCCGATTATGCTAAAATGAAAAAAGAGATTCCGATTTAAATCTTTCCATTTTTCATTTTCCTTAATCACATGGTGAGTGCTGGTTATTATGAATTAAAATTAAACGCAAGGGTCTCGCAAAGGACGCTATCATTGACCTCTCTGTGCGCTTTCGGCAATCTTTGCAATCACTACGTTTTTGTATTTTAACGCAAGGAACGCAAGGGTCTCGCGAAGGACGCTATCATTGACATCTCTGTGCGCTTTGCGCAATCTTTGCAAACACTGCGTTTTTGTATTTTAACGCAAAGAATGAAAGGGTCTAGCTAAGGACGCTATTAAATATCTTTTCGCGTACCTTTTGATAGCTCTAACTCTTTCCTTTTTTCTGCTTTCCCAAAAACACTTTTCCCTTATCTTCGCTCACGTACTTATTTATGCTATGAATTACAATAAACTGAATGTGATTTTGGGTTGGGCCATGTTTGTGATGGCTACCGTTGTTTACACTTTAACCTTAGAACCAACGATGCCTTTTTGGGATTGTGGTGAGTTCATTGCCTCTGCCTATAAGCTTGAGGTTGGTCACCCTCCCGGAGCTCCCTTGTTTATGATGATTGCCCGTCTTTTCTCGGCTTTCGTTGATCCAGCACAGGTTCCTTTCATGGTGAATTTCCTTTCTGCTGTTTCCTCAGGCGCTACGATAATGTTCCTGTTTTGGTCCATTACCCACTTGGCCAAGAAATTGGCTGGCAATGATGCTGAATCCGATCAAGGTAAAATGTGGGCTGTTTTGGGCTCTGGTATAATTGGTGGTTTGGTTTACACTTTTAGCGATACATTCTGGTTTTCTGCTGTTGAGGGCGAGGTTTACGCCATGTCTTCTTTGTTCACAGCAGTTGTGTTCTGGGCTATCCTGAAATGGGAAAGCATGGTAACAAAAGACAACAACGAATTGCGTTGGGTTATTTTGATAGCTTACTTGATGGGATTGTCCATCGGTGTCCACTTATTGAACCTCTTGGCTATTCCAGCTATCTGCTTTGTTTACTATTTTAAAAAATATGATATCTCCATCAAAGGCATGATCTATACCTTGTTGGTTTCATTGGGTCTTTTGACTTTGATGCAAACAGGTATCATCATTTATTTTGTAAAAGCTGCTGCGGCAACTGAAAAGTTGTTTGTCAATGGTTTTGGCATGGGTTTCAATTCAGGAGTATCCTTTTATTTAGTCTATGTTTTTTTCTTGATTTCTTGGAGTCTTTATTCCTTAGAAAATACGGTTAACAAGCCTGTCAAAATTTTTGTTAACGCACTAAATTACCTAATCGCTTTTGCAATTTTCTTTACAATGTTTGAGAGCACAGTTCTTGCAAGTGCAGCATATGTAATTTTATCAATTATCCTTTGGTTTATTAGAGACAGGAGTAAAATTGTTTTCAAGACGCTTGTTTTGGGTATTACTATGGCCATCATTGGTTATACAACCTTTTCTGTGATCTTGGTTCGTTCTCAGGCCAATACGCCCATGGATGAAAACAATCCGGAGAACATGTTTGCCTTGTTGAGTTACTTGAATCGTGAACAATATGGCGATCGTCCGTTGTTGTTTGGTCAATATTTCAATACCCCAGAAGATGTGATTAAACCATACAGTGATGGTGGTGACGTTTGGATTCCATCTTTCAGTGTGCGCGATGCCAAAGGAAAGTTGGTTCAATCAT
>CAZNVU010000140.1:0-5453 GCA_964576575.1 uncultured Chryseobacterium sp. | reverse complement strand
CCAGGTGTTGGTGTACCCCAAGGGATCTATTTTTTCTTCTTTTTCTGGTATGCCATGATACAGTTGGTGTTCTGCTGCATTGAGAGGATAAAAATTTTGATGAATCAATGGAAATCCGTTTTCCTGGAAAACGGAAATTTCTATTCTTAAATGGTCATTTTTATCTAAGGTAAATTGCCAGAATTCATTGAGTTGTTTTGGATTGTACCAAATTCTATATGAAGACGTTGGTTTTTGAGTATTTTCTCTTACAAATAGATGGCTTATGAAACCATTGGACTGTCTTGTTTCTTTGATTAAAATGCCATAGTCAAAAATACGGGTGACGATTACACTGTCTTCAATGTCAGCGTAAGTGCCATGCAATGGGCGTTGATATTGATCAAAATACTGACTAAAAAAGTAAGTCCCTCCTTTTCTTCGATTCAAGTCAAAGCTTTGCCCCATGGATATAATGGGAAGCAGTGTGAATAAAATTATCATTCGGAACATGCTCTAAAATAGGGAGAAATGAGATATGTGCATAATTTATGTTTGTCCTGTAAGGCAAAAAATATTTAAGTTCGATAGAAATTTGTGTCATGAAAACATTTCCTTTTACTTCTGAGTTGGGTTGGTCTGTGAGCCGTTTTGAGATTTATCAAACGTGCAAACGAAAATATTTTTATAAGTACTATGACAAGTACGATAAAGAGTTTGACATCAAACACATTGCCCGTTTAAAGAGCATGACCACCATTCCATTGGAAATAGGGAACATCGTACACGATGTTGTGGAGAGCATTTTGCATCGCTTGCAGAAATCCAGTTCACCAGTGCAATTGGATAAGTTGGAGCAGTTTGTTTTTGCCCGAACAGAAGAGTATGTCAACAGCAAAGAATTTTCGGAAATTCATTACAAGGAGTTGGAGAAAATTGACGCGCAGGAATTGGGACAGAGGGCTTTTCAATCGGTTAAGAATATTGTGATGTCAGATCGTTTTGAATGGATTAGAAATTTGCCTCAGTCGTCAAAAGACAGATGGATTATAGAGCCTCCAGGCTATGGGGAAACACGGATAGAGGACATCAAGGCTTATTGTAAAGTGGACTTTATGTTACCTCATGAAAGGGTCATTTATATTTTGGATTGGAAAACGGGTAAGCAGGATTTGGTAAAGCACCGCAAACAGCTGATTGGATACGCATTGTTTGCACGTTATCATTTTAATCATGACTTTGATGAAGTGATTCCCATGGTTTGTTATGTGAAGGATGGATTTGAAGAGGTTCGTCCAGAAATTACCAATGCTGATATCACTGATTTCATTGAAACGATGAAAGCAGAAACATTGGAGTTAAAGGCGCTGAACCAAGATGTGTTTAAGAACATACCCAAACCCAAGGAAGAATTTGTTTGTACGGACAATTTGAATGCCTGCCGGTTTTGTGAATTTAGAGAATTGTGTCAGCGATAAATTGTTTTAATCTTGTATCATGAGAATAAGTTTAATTCAAACGGTATTGAGTTGGGAGTCTCCGGCCAAGAATTACTTGCGTTTGGAGGGCGTATTGCAGAAGTTGGAAGCAACAGATTTGATAGTGTTGCCGGAAATGTTTACTACTGGATTTACCATGAATTCGAATGCGGCCGAGTTGTTTTCGGAATCATCGGAGACATTGAATTGGATGCGGAAATGGTCCAAGGATTTGAACGCAGTGGTTTGTGGTAGTGTTGCTTTTAAAGATAATGATGGGTTGTATAATCGCTTATTGTGGGTAAGACCAGGCGGTACATATTCTCATTATGATAAAAGGCATTTGTTCACCTTAGCGGGTGAAGAAAAGACTTATTTGAAGGGGTCAGATAGAATCATCGAGCATTGGAAGGGTTGGAATATCTGTCCTTTGATTTGTTATGATTTGCGTTTTCCGGTGTGGAGTAGAAATCGCCATCAGCATGGTGCACCTGATTATGATGTGTTGATTTATGTTGCCAATTGGCCCAGTGCGCGTCGTGAGGCCTGGTCAACTTTGCTTAAAGCCAGAGCCATTGAGAACCAATGTTATGTTGCGGGAGTCAATCGAGTAGGCACGGATCATAAGGAAAATATTTACACGGGAGATAGCGCAATGATAGATGCAAAAGGTGACGTCCTTTGGACGCAGTCAGATGTTGCAGGTGTTTGCACCATAGAGTTGAACAAGTCAGAGTTGGATCAATACAGAGAGCAGTTTCCTGTTCTTAAGGATGGCGATGAGTTTGTTATTTCAAAGCAGTGAAAGTGCTCCACAATGGCTCAACCTCAGACAAAGACTTGGATTGTTGGATGATGCCTTTGCCTATGGCTTTGATTAATGTGAATTGTAGTTTTCCAGATTGATTTTTCTTGTCTTGTATTAGATATTTCTCCAGTTCATTCCAATGCGGAAGCCTTGAAGGTAGTGGATAAAGATCAAGTAAATTCTCTATGATTTCATCGGCGTCATCATGGTTGAGTAGCTCATCTGATTTGGAAATCAGACAAGCAAAAATCATCCCCCATGCGACACACTGTCCGTGGGTGTTTTGAATTTTTTGTTCTAAAGAATAGGATTCCAGTGCATGACCAATGGTATGCCCAAAATTCAATAGTTTCCTTTGACCGCTTTCAAAAGGATCTTCCCCGACAATCTGTAATTTGATTTGAATATTGCGTTGAATGAATGGCGTGAGTGTTTCCGCTGATATTTCGTCCAACGATATCAATGCATCCCAAAGTGCTTGGTCCTTGATTAACCCATGCTTGAGCATTTCTGCCAATCCAGAGAGCACTGCTTCATCAGGTAGAGAGGTTAAAAATGTGGGGCAAATGATGAGCTCATTGGGCGCTTCAAATGTGCCAACAATGTTTTTAACTCCTTGAAAATTGATTCCGTTTTTACCACCTAGCGAAGCGTCCACCATCGCCATCAAAGTTGTTGGAACATGAAAGAAGTCTAGACCTCTTTTATATATGGACGCGGCAAATCCCCCAAGATCAGTGGTGGCTCCTCCTCCAATGTTGATGATGAGACATTGTCTATCGGCAGCATCTTCCACCCATTGATCCAGTATGTGTTTGAGAATGTCCCAATCTTTTCCCTCCTCGCCACTGGGAATTTCCATCACATTGGCTTCATGAATTTCAGGACATTGCTCCAACAAATCATTGAGCCATATCGAACTTACTTGCTCATCAATGAGCAAGTAAATTTTAGAATATTCAGACATGGATTGGGCAAAAGGCGTGAAAAGTTCAGTCAAATTCTCAGCCCAATGTATGGTGGGGTGGTTCATTTATCCTCTTCGAAAAGTGTTGTAATTAAATTCAATATTTGATCTTTGCCCAATTGGCTTTCCGCGGAAGAGACCAACATGGTTGGAGCATCGCCCCATCGTTCAATGAGGGTGTTTTCATATTTTTCATAGGCCTCCACAACTGCCTTTTCCTTAAGTTTATCTGCTTTGGTCAATACAAGGCAAAATGGGAATTCATCATTGATGAGTTGCTCCATGAATTCAATATCTAATTTTTGTGCCTCGTGTCTGATGTCAACCAGAACAAAAAGACATTTCAGATTCTCGCGCTCCTTCAAGTAGTGTCGGGTCATGTTTTTCCAGTCCCCTCGAGAAGACTTGGAAATTTTGGCATATCCATAACCAGGTAAGTCAACCAAGTACCAGTTGGTACCTTTTTTAACTTGTACTTCAAAGTGATTGATGGTTTGTGTTTTACCTGGAGTCCCTGAGGTTTTGGCCAATCCTTTTTTGTTGACCAACATGTTGATCAAACTGCTTTTTCCAACATTGGAACGACCAATAAAAGCTACCTCTGGTAGGCTAGCCGGAGGGCAACCCGTAACATTGGTGTTGGACATCAAGAATACAGCGTCCAGTATGTGCATATCAGAGATTTTTTAGTGTAAGCCATTGGCGCAAATGCGCATTAAATAACGCAGGATGTTCCATCATCGGAGCATGTCCGCATTGATCGATCCAATACAGGTCAGAATGCGGCAAGAGATGATGAAATTCATCCGCTACCTCAGGTGGTGTGATTGTATCATTCTTTCCCCAGATTAAACATGCAGGAATATTCATATTCACCAAATCGTTCGCCATATTGTGCCGAATGGCGCTTTTGGCCAAAGCCAATATTCGAACCACACGGTTGCGGTCATTGACCACTTCAAAACATTCATCTACCAGTGCATCATCAGCATGCTTGGGATCATAAAAAGTCAATGCAACTTTTTGCCTGATGAATTCTTTGTCTTCCCTTCTTGGGAAGCTCGATCCGAAGGCGTTTTCGTACAATCCACTGCTGGCTGTAAGTATCAAACCTTCCACACGATCCAAATGCATTTTGGTATAGACCAACGCTACATGTCCACCAAGACTATTCCCCAACAGCAATGCTTTTGAAAATTGATGGTGATCCATAAAACGATGTAGGAATTCAGCCAATGATTTTACTCCGGTGGAAAGCAATGGCATTGTGTACAAAGGAAGCATTGGGATCAACACCCGATGGGTTTGAGAAAACTCGTCCAACACTTCCTTGAAATTGCTCAATGCGCCAAAAAGCCCATGCAATAAAATAAGCGGCTTTCCTTGACCTTTGTCTATGAATTGAAATTCTCCTTCTGTCTTTAAATATTCTTCCATAATTCGGATTTGAATCAACAGCGAAGGTATCTATTTTTTATGTGTAACAGTTGAGGGGAATGGCGAGCTTTTAACATTCCATAGCTGACAACAATTTGATTTCAGATGTGGTGGGATTTGAAATGTTCAAAGATTTGTACATGCGCAAAAAGTGGTCGAATCAATCGGTGGGGAATAATGTCAAAGACGCATTGCTCTTGAGCCTAGCAGTGGTTTTGGCCAGTGTAGGACTCAAAGGATTCCTGCTCCCCAATCAATTTTTAGATGGCGGTGTGACAGGGATTTCTCTATTGGTAAAAGCTAAATTGGGATGGGATTTATCTGTATTGATTTTGGTTTTGAATATTCCATTTGTTTTTCTAGGCTATAAACAGGTCAATCTCATTTTTGCCATCAAGTCCGCTTTGGCCATTATTGGATTGGCCATATTGGTTCATTTCATACAAATTCCTGTGGTTACCAATGACAAATTATTGATCTCCGTTTTTGGAGGTGTATTCCTAGGGGGCGGTATTGGATTTGCCATGCGCGGTGGAGGTGTCATTGATGGTACTGAGGTTTTAGCGGTGACAGTAAGTAGAAAGTCAACATTAACCGTTGGGGATTTCATTACGATTTTCAATATTGTATTATTCCTTTTAGCAGCCTGGGTTTTTGGAGTAGAGCGCGCCATGTATTCCATTTTAACATACTTCGCAGCTTCAAAAACGGTTGACTTTATTATCAACGGTTGGGAGGAATATATTGGTGTTACCATAATATCTCACAAATCCGAAGTAATAGA
>CAZNVU010000139.1:0-5534 GCA_964576575.1 uncultured Chryseobacterium sp. | reverse complement strand
ACATCAACCAAAACATCACGCCGTGGTCTTATACAACAACCAGCGCGAGTACGGTCGTTGGACGACTAGGAACCCTTCTTCCCGCCAACCAAGGAACATCACCCATTGTTTATACTTTGAAGGTTCCAGTCCTTTACTCCCTATTTGACGCCGCAGGAAACTTTGAGAATCTTTTCGCGCAAGCGACAACCACTTGTACCGTTACATTGAATGCTGAGCAAACAGTAGCGTTAAGAATTTCGGACCGCTGCCCAACCAACAAGTCGCTTACATCAACCATCGCCCCAGACAGAACCGTCTGCGGAGCCATGCGCTACGATTGGGAGTTCACACAAGTTTTACCAACTGCAGGAACGGCACAAGTTGTTCAGGGAGGAAATTACACAACAGTATTTTTCTTGAGCAACGTACCCGGAATCACAGCGGGCAAGACTTACAATGTTAGAGTAAGACCGGTCCACAGCAGTGGTATCACAGGCAATTGGGGAGCAGTGCAGTGTTTGAGAGTGGGATCAGCGGGAATGGTTCAACAGAGTGAGAGCGGGAGCGTGGAGAATATTGAATCCAGAGTCTCGAGTATTTCTATTTACCCCAACCCAACCACAACGGGTAGTTTTGTTCTACAGTACAACGGTCCTCGTAGGGGCGAATTGACATTCGCCCCAGATGCCACAACGGAATCGATCTTCACCCAAGAACCCGCAACGGAATCTGAATCCGCCCAGGAATTGGTCATGATGGATATCACCGGAAAGGTTGTGTTTAAAACCAACGTGGTGTTGAATGGCAACATCGCTGAAATCCATTTTGGAGATTTGGAATCGGGATTGTATTTGGTTGATTTTGGTGGGGAAAGATTAAGGGTTCAAGTGATGAAGTGATCAAGAAAAGAGGGGATGAGGTGAGGAGGGGAAGAGGGAAGTGTGATAGCGTCCCTTGCGAGATCTTTGCGCCCTTTGCGTTAAAAATAAACGCAGAGCTCACGAAGATTCCGCAAAGCACGCAAAGAGGAAACTTAATAGCGTAGCGTTTTTTCGCTATTTCCCATAGCCTTGCGTCCTTTGCGTGTGATGAATGTTCGTAGCATTTTGAAATAAAAAAGCCCCGAAACCGGGGCCTTTTTTTATCGTCAATATTCTCGTTCATCGCAACGAATCCAACGCCGTCTTTACCGCTGCCAAAGCATCGGTGACATTCTCCATGCTGGCCGTGCCGACCGATAATCTGTACCATGTAGATTCATTGTCTGCTCCAAAGGCACTGAATGGCACGACGGCCAATTTGGCCTCTTCCAACAAAAAGGCAGTTATATCTGCCGTGGTTGTTATGGTTTTGCCTGTTGAAGTGACTTTGTTCTTTAAGTCAAATTGAACGGTCAAGTAAATGGCTCCCTCGGGTGTCACGGAGTCCACTGGATGGCCCGCTGCCTTGAGCGCCTGAATACCTTGGTGGAATCCATGTAACCTTTGTGATACCTCATGATTCATCTTGGCAATGAAGGCTGGATAGGCCTGCTCGTCATTGATGAATTGCGCAGCTGCAAACTGCTCTGGTCTTGGTGCCCAAGCTCCAACATGTCCCAATATGCTCTTCATCTTGTCTATGACTTCCATTGGTCCAAAAGCCCATCCCACACGAACACCTGTAGCTGCCAACGACTTGGAGATGCCATCTACATAAATGGTGAATGGTCGCATTTCTGGTCTTAGGCTCACTGGATCATGGTGCTTTACTCCTTCAAAAGTGAGCATGCTGTAGATTTGGTCGTACATCACATACAACGGCTTTTCATCCGGTCCGCGTTGTGCATTTTCTTCGAGCACTGCGTCACAGATTGCTGTTAAATCTTCTTCTGAAAATACGGTTCCTGTTGGATTCAATGGTGAACACAAAGCCAATAAGGACGCACCTTTCAAATGGGGCAATAACTCATCCACAGTGGGCATGAACTTGTTTTCTGGTCGTGTTTCTACAAACACTTGCTCAGCAAATGTCAAATGCGTGTAATGGTTGTTGTTCCACGATGGAACGGGGAAAACCACTTTGTCTTTTGGGTCAACAATGGTTCTGAAAATGGCGTAAATAATGGGCCTTGCACCTCCGGCGATGAGAATCTCTTCTGCATCATAGTCCAAACCTTGATAGGTCTTGATGGTGTTGACAACCGCTTTGCGCAATTCTACCAAGCCATTAGCTGGGGGATAGTTGGTCATCTCAGCCTGATATGCCGCTATGATGCCTTCCTTGAGCGCTGTGGGTATGGGAAATACCTTGGGGTCAAAATCACCAATGGTGAAGTTGTAAATCTTGTTTCCTTTGGCAATCAAATCCCTGATTTCTCCACCTAACTTGATGATTTCTGAACCGATAAGGTTCTCTGCCATTTCCGCTACTTTGTACTTTGTAGCAACATTTGTTTCGCTCACTTTGTTGTATTATAGTGTTCCAACCATTTTCTTTGGATCTACCCACTCGTGGTACTCTGCCTCTGTGACATAGCCCAAACGCAAGGCTTCCTCTTTCAAGGTGGTGCCGTTCTTGTGCGCTGTCTTGGCTATCTCCGCAGCTTTGTAATATCCTATTTTGGTGTTCAATGCGGTAACCAACATCAACGATCCGTCTACCAATTCCTGGATGCGTCCGTAGTTGGGTTCAATTCCAACTGCACAGTGTTCGTCAAACGATACACAAGCATCACCTATTAATTCCGCACTTTGCAAAAAGTTAGCGGCCATGACGGGCTTGAATACATTCAATTCATAATGCCCTTGTGTTCCTCCGATGGTTATGGCCACATCATTTCCCATCACTTGCGTACAAACCATGGTCAAAGCTTCACATTGTGTTGGATTTACTTTACCAGGCATGATGCTGGATCCTGGCTCGTTTTCTGGGATGAAAATTTCACCAATTCCACTGCGTGGCCCTGATGCCATCATGCGGATATCATTGGCAATTTTATTCAATGATACGGCCAACATTTTCAATGCGCCGTGTGATTCAACTACACCGTCGTGTGCTGCCAATGCTTCAAATTTATTGGGCGCTGTGACAAAAGGCAATCCGCTGAACTCAGCAATCTTTTGTGCCACCAATTCTGAATATCCTTTGGGTGTATTGATTCCCGTTCCTACTGCTGTTCCTCCCAACGCTAGTTCTGATAAGTGTGCCAAGGTATTGGCTGTGGCACGCAATCCATGGTTCAATTGAGCAACGTATCCACTCAACTCTTGTCCAAGGGTAACTGGCGTAGCATCCATCAAGTGGGTACGTCCAATTTTCACGACTTGCATGAAGTCGGTGCTTTTCTTTTGCAAAGTATTGCGCAATTGCTCAACACCTGGGATGGTTTTGGTTACAACCATTTTATAGCATGCAATGTGCATGGCTGTTGGATACGTATCGTTTGAGCTTTGGCTCTTGTTGACATCGTCGTTGGGGTTCAACAACATTTCTCCTTCTCCTAATTTTCCTCCCAAAAGAACGTGAGCACGATTGGCAATGACTTCATTCACATTCATGTTGCTTTGGGTGCCCGAGCCGGTTTGCCAGATCACCAATGGGAATTGATCATCCAATTGTCCTGCAATAATTTCATCACAAACTTTGGAAATAATATCGCGTTTTTCTTCTGGCAATACGCCCAATGCACAATTGGCATGAGCGGCTGCTTTTTTCAAAATACCAAAAGCGTAAATGATTTCTTTGGGCATGCTGGCAGCTGGTCCAATTTTGAAATTGTTGCGGCTGCGCTCAGTTTGCGCTCCCCAATACACATGGGCCGGAACCTTAACTTCCCCCATGGTGTCTTTTTCGATACGATATTCCATGTTGTTTTTTATTGCAATTAATTTTTATTCTACTCCTTTGCCTTGCTGCATGAGGAAGGATTTTAGGAAATCTCCAATGTCGCCATCCATCACGCCGTCTACATCACTGGTTTCATGTCCGGTGCGGACATCTTTGACCAATTTGTAAGGCTGCATCACATAGTTTCTAATCTGCGATCCCCACTCGATTTTTTTCTTCTCTGCTTCAATCTCATCTCGGGCGGACATGCGCTTGGCCAATTCCATCTCATACAATTGTGATTTCAACAATTGCATCGCCTTTTCTTTGTTTTGAAGCTGAGAGCGGGTTTCGGTATTGTCAATGATGATACCCGTTGGCTTATGTCGCAAACGAACCCCTGTCTCTACTTTGTTTACGTTTTGTCCTCCTGCACCTCCTGAACGGAAAGTGTCCCACGTGATGTCCGCAGGATTGATATCAATCTCAATGGAATCATCCACCAATGGATAAACATATACGGAAACAAAGGAAGTATGGCGCTTGGCATTGGAATCAAAGGGCGAAATGCGTACCAATCGGTGAACGCCGTTTTCTCCTTTTAGCATACCAAAAGCAAATTCACCATTGAATTCCAAAGTGCATTGCTTCACCCCGGCCACATCGCCTTCCTGCATGTCGAGTTCTTTGACGTTATAGCCACTTTTTTGGCCCCACATCAAATACATGCGCATCAACATACCTGCCCAGTCACAACTCTCTGTTCCGCCTGCACCAGCTGTAATTTGCATGACAGCGCTTAGCCCATCTTCTTCAGCAGAGAGCATGTTCTTGAACTCCAACTCTTCGATGGTTTTTTCAGTGTTGGCATAAGCAGCGTTCAGCTCGTCTTCAGTTGCGGCTTCTTCTTTGAAAAAATCGTAAAGTACTTCTAGGTCGTCAACGCCTGAGGCACACTGACGGTGTGCTTCGACCCACATTTTGCGGGTTCTGATTTGTCGCATGATGGACTCAGCCTTTTTGGGATCATTCCAAAAGCCTGGATCTTGCGTTAATTTTTCGTCTTCTTGAATCTGGAGTTTCTTAGTCTCCACGTCAAAGGTACCTCCCGAGCGCAAACGCGCGCTCCTTCAGCCCGTTGATTGCATCTACTGTTACAGTCATATTTGGGTGAAAAAAAGTTCGCGGCAAAGATACTCCTTTATGCTGTGAAATGTTCAGTGTTGGCTACTCCTGCATCATTTTTATTTTCACAAGTCTCATATATCTTTTGGGTATTGTATTTTTGATTCAACATGAAGATTGGATTTGCCATTGCCATATTGATTTTTTTATTCGTGGGATGTGCACATGAACCGCTTCCTCAGGCCATTCCAGATGAACGAGACGCCTATGTAGGTAAATACCAAGTGCATCAGACCAATAATTGCTATGGTCCCTGTGATACCTGCCATTCAGAACAAGATTTGATTTTGGTGGTCGATTATGGCCACTCTGATTCTACACTGCTTTTTGAGAATAGAGAAATTCCCATTTCAACAATAGAGTCATATTATGCTTACCATTACAGCTTGTCGATTGGTCACGACAGTTTGCACAGTTCAAACATGTCCGGTGGTTTGGGGTGTGGAATTTATATTGTGCAAGAAGGTGTACGGATAGATAAAAACCCGCACTAATTATTGCGCAGCAGTGGGTTCTAGCCAATCTCCATGTGATTGGATCAATGCAATTAATTCATCGAC
>CAZNVU010000138.1:0-5560 GCA_964576575.1 uncultured Chryseobacterium sp. | reverse complement strand
GATCTCTTTTCAGTGATGGATGAGTTTATCACCCCTCCTGATTTACTGATTTATCTCAGAGCTGGAGTACCTTCTTTGGTTGAAAACATCCAAAAAAGAGGTAGGGAGTATGAAGAAGCCATTCGATTGGATTATTTGACTCGATTAAATGAACGTTATGAAGCATGGATTTCCACTTACAACAAAGGTAAATTACTGATTATCGATATTGATGGAAATCGTTTTCATGAGAGCGCAGAAGATTTAGGTAAGATTATTTCTTCCATAGACAGCCAACTGCATGGATTGTTCTAAATAACAAAAAAAGGTGGGAATTTCCCACCTTTTTAATTCAAAAACAAATTATTTGCTTAACAGAATAAAGTCTGTTCTTCTATTCAATTGCAACTGTTTAGAGTCACAGCTCGTTATCACCTTACCCTCACAGATACAGCCATTAACAGGTTTGTCCTCGCCATAACCTTTGTATTTCACTCTATCCTTTGACACACCCTTCTTAATGATGTAATCAGCAGTTGATTTAGCTCTATTCTCGGAAAGTCTCAAATTGTACTCCCTTGAGCTTCTGCAATCAGCATGTGATGCACACTCTATAACAGCTGTTGGATTCTCTTTCATGAATGCCACCACCTCAGCGAGTGCTTTCTTTGCCGCAGGTGAGATGAACCACTTATTCGTCGCAAAGTAAATAGACTTCAATGATCTTAATGGCGCTTTAGCTTTTGATAATGTATCATTATTCAATACCTCAGCAACCCATCTTTTCTCAGTGATATTGATTGACGAGGCACGATATATATTATTGGTAGATACAATCTGATAAGAAGTTGCAATCAATGTATCCCCTTTAAAAATAGAAACTTTGATGGAGTCACCCTCCGAGATTTGATCAAACGGTAAGACAGCAGCCACATTAGTCTCGCCTTTAATTGAAGCTACTTTTTTATAACCGCCATCACTATTCTCGATCTGATAAGTCTTTTCTCCAGAAACGTCTGCCACTTCTTTTGGAATGGCAACATCCAACATGACCTCTTTGATGGCTTTCAACTTATTCTTTGTATGCCTTATAAAAAATCTCTTTAATCCAGATTTATCATCAAACTTTAATTTATGCGGATAATATCCGTAAACAAAAAGGGAATCTCCATCCTTCATAAAGGGAGGAACTTTACCTTCGTTATCTATTCCACTGTCCACCAAACGCGCATCTATCGATAAGATCTTAGCCGCCCTTGACCTCAATAATTCGTTAGACATATTGTCGTATACATAAAGAAAATCTTGCACCTTTGGGAAGGTCATTTGAAGTATCTCATCCTTCCCTTCCGTGAAATTCCTATTTGAACTCACAAACCAAACACTGTCTGTTCCATTATCGGAGATAGCAAAATCATCTCTCTTTGAATTGATAGGTAATGGCAAATGTTCTACAACATCCATTTTTCTGTGCCAAGCATACAAATCAAATGCTCCCAACCCCCCCTGTCTATTCGAAGAATAAAACAGATAATCGTCAGAAACAGTAGCAAAGAGTTCGTCAAATGGTGAGTTTACTTTGTTGGATAATATCTTAACATCCCCCCAACCTTCAGCATCCAACTTGGCTGAATACAAATCAAACCCTCCAAATCCACCAGGCATATTGGAACTAAAATAGATGGTTTTACCATCCTTAGAATATGTAGCGTGTGCATAGGAGCATTTTTTATCCATAAACTTCAAACGTTTTGCGCGTGACCATTTTCCTTTAGAATTGAGCACCAACTCAAACAATTGAGGTTGCTCAACTTGACTGAACAATCCCGCGCCCATTGTTCTGGTAATAATCATTCTATTCCCGTCATTGTTGATGGCAAATGAACCTTCATGGCGAGCTGAATTCACCTTACGCAAGGGCAACTCCGTTTCCCCTCCTTGTACAGCAACATCTAGATATGTTGATGAATCAGATGACGAAAACTCATCAATTAGTGACGGCTGTTTAGAGTTAGCCACATAATACAATTTACCTTTATGCCAATGCGGACCAAAGGCATTGCCTTCAGGGTTGAGATTTAATGATTGCACTGTTACATTCTGCTCGCTATACACCATCATTGTGTCCGGGACATATTCAAAACCAGCAACAACATCGCGCAAAACTTGATTTTTTATTCGTGAGCCAACACGCTGAGAATCTTCTTTTTTTCCTAATTGCCAAAGCATATCAGAATAATAAAACAAATCAACATCCTTCAATGAGTCCACTGGCGCAATTCCATAACTCTTGGCGCATGCATCCGATTGTTTCATGAAGTAATAGCACCTTGAAAGCTTGATTCGAGCCTCTATGGATTTATTGACATATCGTTTAAAATATCCCGCTGCTTCAGAATACTCTTTTCGGGCCATCATGTTGTCACCTCGAGAAAAATCCAGAGCTTGACCAAAGGAAATACTTCCTAGAGTCAAAAAACAAATGAAAATTAGAAATCTCTTTGCACTCATATTTTTTTAGAATAATCTTGGTGAAACTTGACCTCTGTAATTGCTGCTCAAGAAAAACTTAATCATCAATTCATGTGTCCCATTGGTATAATTCTTCAAAGGTGAAGAGGTATAATCAAATGAATACATCAATCTTGCATAATCGTCCAGTTGGAATTCAATCATTGCAATCCAAGCGTCATTAAAGCGATTAGAAAACCCAGCACCAACAACATTGCCATAATAAGCCATAAATCCGGCATCAATTGATGGAGCCAATGACTCATGCATTTTCATCAATCCCATTGCTTTGTAAGTCCACTTGCGACCATAATTGAATACATAACCACCAGTTACAAAATGATGAAAGCTCTGGTAAGCAGATAGGTTGCCTAAGCTGGCTGAGCTCCATTCTTGCTTAATCAAAGCCGGGGCTGAATAACCAAACCAAAACTTATTATTGTATACATACAAACCCGCACCAAAATTCAAATTGGAAAAGGTTTGATCCGCCAAGAATGCATTGTCTACATCTCCTGTTCCATTGTTGTAGTGGGCATTGGCAAATCCTGCAGTCATCTGCTCATAATTTGCTTGAATCCCCATGCCAACAATAAACTTCTTCATTCTCAAATGGTAGGCTTGGGCCAATCTGATCTGGTTTCTTTTAAAAATACCAATTTGATCATTGCTCACAAACAAACCAGTTCCCAATTTTTCTTGCCCGTAACGGCTGTGAATATTGGCTGATGTCGTTCTGGGTGCTCCATCCATTCCCAACCACTGGGTCCTGTAGTTGATTCCTGCAATGGTTCCAGTGCTGCTTCCTGCATATGCGGGATTCAAAGCCAAACCATTGAACATATACAAGCTGTATTGAGGGTCTTGTTGACTCCATAATAACATTGGCATTATTAACAACAAACCAATAATGATACTATTTCTCATTGTAATCATATTTATCTTTTTATCTCCACAAGGTGATGTAACCATTTTTCTCAACTTTGGCAATATTCAATTGAATAACATAGAAATAAGTTCCAACAGCCAGATGTTCACCTGCTGAAACTCCTACTGTGCCTTTTCCATCCCAATCATTTTGATAATTCTCACTTTCGTACACCAAGCCTCCCCAACGATTGAAAATTTGAATCGTCACCACTTCATTGGGTAATAAATCCTGCAGCTCAAACAAATCATAATCACCATCTCCATTGGGTGAAAATGCATCAGGTATAAACTCAAAGCCCTCATCAACTAGTCCATCGCAATCATTATCTATGTCATCATTGATTTCTAGCGCATCTGGGTAAGCATTTGAAAACAAATCATTACAATCGGTATTGTCCAATACATATCCATCAACATCCTGACAAGCCAATACAGTATCCATAGAATTACCATATCCATCTCCATCCGTATCGGCATAATAAATTGTTAATACGTCTTCATCAATTTGTCCATCACAATCCTCATCAATTCCATTGCAAACTTCTATGCCTGAAGGATTGGCGGTACTCAATGCATCATTACAATCTGTATTGTTCAGAACAAATCCTACGGGTTGTGTGCATGCATCCAACAGAACTTCCGGATTTCCGAAACCGTCACCATCTGTATCTTCAAAGAAAGTGATCAACAACCCTTCATCAGTAGTACCAGAACAGTTGTCATCCACGCCATTGCAAACTTCTATCGCGCCTGGATTAACCGCATTATCGGCATCACTACAATCCGTGTTGTTCAGAGCTCCGCAAGAAACGGGAGAGCCCACACCAAATCCATCACCATCACCATCAAGATAAGTGAGTGCATTGTCATTGCAGTCCTCTGCATTAACAACAAATCCGATTGGCTGAGTACAAGCTTGAACTTCAGTATTCACATCACCAAAACCATCACCGTCTTGATCGGCATAGTAAGTATTTTGAACTCCTTCATCGATGTGTCCATTGCAGTTGTCATCGATTTCATTACAAACTTCTGTCATTGCTGAGCTTACCAATGCGTTGCTATCATCGCAATCTGTGTTGTCAGTAAGACCGCAAGAAACCAATGCACCAGCACCAAAACCATCACCGTCGTTATCAGCATAGGTCAATTGACTATCATTGCAATCACTATTATCAGCAACACCGCATGCAACATTCACCGTTGATCCATATCCATCACCATCCAAATCTTGGAAGGTAATTAAGTTATCATCGCAATCTTCGCCATTGGCGACATAAGCTGTTGGTGCTTCGCACGATAAAACAATGTTAGTTACCAAACCAAATCCATCGCCATCATTGTCCAAATAATAAACATTTTGAACCCCTTCATCAACATTGCCATCACAATTGTCATCTACTAAATTGCAAATTTCAGCGTTCATTGGATAAATGAGAGCATTGTTATCATCACAATCATTATTCAACAATGCACCGCATGCTACCCATTCAGCAACACCATAACCATCTAAATCAGAATCGAGATACATGATTTGGTTATCATCACAATCGTCTGAGTTATTTACATAACCAGCAGGAGTAGCGCAGGCATAGGTAACATCATTCATGTTTCCAAAACCGTCGCCATCTAGGTCGTTATAATAAGTGAACTGAACAAACTCATCCACTTCACCATCACAGTCATCATCTAAAGTGTTGCAGATTTCCTCGAGGGGCATGATGCAAGAACCATCTTCTTCAGTTGCGTTCACATTGTAATTACATGCTAAAACATCTGTACAGCCAGCCACTTCAATTTCATCGCACACACCATCTGCATCTGTATCATTGATGCACAATCCATCACAAGTCAAGTATGCTTCTGAAGGATAAAGACAACTTCCATCTTCAGTGTTGGCTGCAACATTGAAGTTACAAGCGTTCACATCTGTACATCCATTGATTGCACACGCAGCATCAATTCCATCACAATTCTCATCGATACCATTTCCGCACAACTCTGTGCCATTTGGATTGCTCAACGCATTGCTATCATCACAGTCAGAATTGTCTATTGTGTAACCAGCGCCCAAATCTGAGCAAGAACTGGTTGCAACACCTGCTCCATAGCCATCACCATCAGTGTCAGCGAAGTAGTC
>CAZNVU010000137.1:0-5587 GCA_964576575.1 uncultured Chryseobacterium sp. | reverse complement strand
TTTGGATCAAAAGATTTTTTCTGAAATTTCAGGTCTTGCGGGACAGCGCGGTTATACTTCTTTTGGAAAGGAGCATGCCAAAGATTCTAATGCCGGCGATTTGAAAGAGTTCTGGCATTTTGGTCAAGTTGTAACGGATAATGATCCAATAAAATCTGAATATCCAGACAATGTTTTTACAGATGAGTTACCTGGTTTTAATGAAGTAGGAATTCAAGCTTACAAGGATTTGGAGAATACAGGTCGTTTCATGTTGCGGGCCATTGCCCTGTATTTGGGAATGGATGAATTTTATTTCGATTCAAAAATTCACAATGGCAATAGTATTTTAAGACCGATACATTATCCCCCAATTACCCAAGAACCAAAGTCAGCCGTCAGAGCTGGCCAACATGAAGACATCAATCTTATAACGCTATTGATTGGCGCAAGTGCTGAAGGGTTACAGGTATTGAATAAGAAAGGTGAATGGGTGGATGTTACTGCTCTGCCCGATCACATTGTGGTCAATGTGGGTGATATGTTGCAACGCTTGACAAATGGGAAACTTAAATCAACAACGCACAGAGTTATCAATCCTCCGCGAGAAAAGTGGAACACACCACGCTACTCCATTCCTTTTTTCTTGCATCCCAGAAGTGAAATGCCGTTGGATTGTTTGGAGAATTGTATTCCTGCGGGAGAACATGCCAAATGGGAACCGATAACTGCAGGTGCTTATTTGATGCAACGATTGGAAGAAATTGGTTTGGCGAAATGAAGATAAGATTGTCCGAAAAAAAGATTCGGGTTCGATTTTCTACTTTAGATAAATCTGAATGGATTCAAGAAGGAAGTTGTCATTTAGATCTACAACCCTATTTTCGTTTTGACTTCTTGTGTAAAGATGAGGTGACTGACTTTTTAGAAGTAATTGAAGACAGGACAATAGCGCATTTAAACAAATCACTATTCGAGGAATTTTTATCGAATGAAGTTGAGCGTTATTCTTTTCGATTCAATGATATTGCCGTTGACATTGAAAAAGATTATCCTTGTTCACATCAAGAAGTCAAAAATGAATTTACATTTTCAAGACCGTTGTAAATGTTGATTGACAACCACGGTAGAACTTTTGGCTATATTCGAATAGGACTGACTGATCAGTGCAATTTGCGTTGTCAATATTGTATGCCTGAAGAAGGATTATCCTGGATACCAAAGAAAGAATTGATGTCTTTGGAAGAGCTAAGGCAAATTTTTCATTTAATAGAAACTTGGGGAATAACCAAAGTTCGGTTTACGGGAGGTGAGCCTTTGGTAAGAAAAGATTTTCTTGATATTCTGTCCAGTGCCAATGAACTGAATTTTGATTCATTGCACCTTACAACCAATGGTCTCCTAACAGAAAAATATTTACCTGAGTTAAAAGACAAAGGTATCAATCAAATCAATTTTTCTCTGGATAGTTTGGATCCTCACAAATTTGAACGCATTACAAGAAGAGATCAACTGTCAACAGTCTTATCATCTATACAGAAAGCATTGAGATTGGGATTCAAAATCAGTGTCAATACCGTTTTGCTCACCGATACAACTGAGGAAGAGTGCTTGGAACTGATGAAATGGAGTTTCAATCAAGGCATTCACCTACGATTTATCGAAGAAATGCCTTTCAATGGACAAGGCAAACAACCGGATTGGCATTGGAATTGGCGACGCATTGAGGATATGTTCATTCATCATTATCCTGAACTTGTTCGTAATAAAACGACCCCTCACTCTACATCAGTTTCTTTTGGTCTTGCTAATCAAAAAGGAAGCATTGGATATATTGCTGCTTACAGCAGAACATTTTGCGGTACGTGTAATCGATTGCGCTTGACACCTGAGGGGCATCTTTATCACTGTTTGTACAGTGAAAAATACTATCCACTGTTGCAAGTATTGCGAAGCGGAAAAACTCAAGAAGAGATCTACCATGAAGTGAGTGAGTTTGTAAAAGGAAAATCCATCAATGGATTTGAAGCTGAAAAAGAGAATCAAAACTTTGGAATGAGCATGGCAAAAATGGGAGGATGATATGATAAGTGTAAAAGAAGCACAGCAACTATTATCCAAAATCTCCATGAATTGGGGTGTCGAACATATTCCTTTTTCGGAATGTGATGGAAGGTTTTTGGCCGATAATATTTTAGCAGACAGGGATTATCCTCCATTTGATCGAGCCATGATGGATGGGTTTGCCATACGTTTTGCAGATTGGCAAAAAGGACAACGTACTTTTTCTTATCGACACCAACAATGGGCGGGTTCACCGATGATTGCTTTGCTCAATGAAGAAGCTTGTGAGATCACCACAGGCGCTGCTGTTCCCAATAACTTTGATGTTGTTATTCCAGTTGAGAAAGTTATCATTGGTAATAATGGAACTTTTACTTGTCAGGATTTGAATCAAATCAAAAGTGGATGGAATATTCAAAAACAAGGTGTTGAGTATAAGCAGGGTGATGCAGTGCTGCAAAATGGCACATTGATAACCCCTGCAGTAAAGGCTGTATTGGCCTCATGTGGAATTTTAGAACCCTTAGTGCATAAACAGCCTTCTATAGCTATTGTATCTACAGGAGATGAGTTGGTTCCTATGCATACAAGTCCACAGCCCCATCAAATTAGGGCATCCAATGCGTATGCATTGGAAAGTTTGATCAAATCATTTGGTTCAACAATTTCCACTTTTCATTTGAACGATGATCCTAATGAGATTGAAACTTGGATGTCACAGAATGCTTTGACGTTTGATATTCTGTTATTCTCAGGCGGTGTTTCCAAAGGTGGCAAAGATTTTTTACCTTCATTATGGAGAGAATCAGGTTTCAAATCATTGTTTCATGGAATAAGACAAAAACCAGGAAAACCCATGTGGTTGGGAATAAAGGATAATACCATTCTATTTGGGTTCCCTGGTAATCCAGTTTCAACTTTAACATGTGCCATTGCCTATTTGCTGCCTTGGATGAAGTGGCAATGTACAAATCAAGACAACTCATACTGCATTACAATCCAAGAAACAATCATTGCTCATGATCAATTGGACCTTTGGATTCCTGTTGTTATTGATAACAACCAATTTCGAACTTTAACCTATAAAGGTAGTGGCGATCTTATTGGGTTTTCAGCTTTGAATGGTATCATCCATGTAACTGCTAACAATTCAATCAGCAATAAATCTCAAGATTATCGTTTTTACCCTATAACAATCTTTTAATTTCACTAAATGAACTCAACCAAGAAACTTTTCATTGCCATTTTGTTATGCTCAGCATTTTTTCAAACGAATGCTCAAAATGACAACACCAAATCACTCAATGTCTTTATTCGTTGCAGTGCTTGGTGTTACACTGATTACTTGAAAACTGAAATTACTTGGGCCAATTTTGTTCAAGATCAATTCGTGGCTGATGTCAACCTACGTATCAGTGCATTGGAAACAGGAAGTGGCGGTTTTGAGTATCAGTTAATATTTGAAGGAAACAACAAAATCAAACATTTGATTGACACCGTTCAATTCAACACCAATGCCATTAACACGGACAATGAAATTCGAGAAAAACTTAAAAATCATGTTTCAATGGGATTGGTAAGATATGCCCTACAAATGGAGAAAATCAATTCCCTTCAAGTAGTATCCAGTGATAGTCTTGAATTGAATGAAATGGGTATTGGTAGTAATCCAGTTGAAGATCCTTTCAATGCTTGGATTTTTAACTTCAGCGTTAATGGATACAGCAATGGTCAAGATACTTATCGATCTACCAGCATGGGTGGGAATTTATCTGCCAATCAAAACAAAGAAACCCATAAGATAAGAATTGGCAGTTATTACAACAACAATATTCAGCGTTACAACTATATGGGTTTCAAGGACAAATTTGTTAGAGAAACCTATTCCGGTTACTTCTCTTATGCCAAGACCATAACGCCCCATTGGTCTTTTGGAACTTTTCATATGTATGAACATAGTGATTATCAGAACATTGAAAATAGCTTTTCTCACAATGTGGCTTTTGAGTACAATATTTTCGATTTCAAAGAATCTCAGACCAAACAGCTAACCATTTCAACCTATTTAGGTAGTCAATACAATCACTATCAAGACACAACTATATTTCTAGAAACAAAAGAATGGAGGCCTTCTGGTCAACTGAATTTAAATGGTTCTTTTAATCAAACGTGGGGTTCACTTGGTATTGGAGTAAATACACAGTTCTTTTTGGATAATGTAGCGCAAAATACCACCAACGTCAATTTAGAATTGAATGCGAGAATTTACAAAGGCTTATCGATTAACTTTTATGGAAACTACTCCTTGATTCGAAATCAGATTTATCTGCCCAAACAAGATGCTAGTTTAAATGAAGTTTTGTTGCAACAACAAGCAGTGGCTACCAATTACTCCTACTACTTCTCCATTGGATTAAATTATCGATTTGGCTCGATATTCAACAATGTTGTAAATACACGTTTTAACAATGAACTGTAACCAATAGATATCCATGCTGTGAAAACATCTTTGAGGGTATTTCAAATTGCTAATGACATAAGATTTTGGATTGCTTTCTTCTTTGTGATTCGTTTAGTTGGTATTACTAATCCTCCATTAGAAGTCGCTCACAATTGGCGACAAACTACTGTCACAATGGTTGCACGCAATTTCCTGGAGGTTGACAATAATATTTTGTATCCTCGAATTGATTTCGCTGGAGAAAAGACGGGAATAACAGGAATGGAGTTTCCTGTTTTGAATTATCTCATTTATGTAACCTCCGAAATTTTTGGCTATCAACATTGGTATGGCAGATTAATCAATCTTATTGTATCCAGTTTTGGTCTATGGTTTTTCTATCGACTAGTATCCGAGTTTTTCAAAGCACCCATTGCCTTTTATTCCACATTGATTTTATCGGTTTCGATTTGGTTTCAATTTTCAAGAAAAATTATGCCAGATACCTTTGCCATGTCTCTGATTATCTCGGGCATGTTTTATGGTGTCAAATTCTTGAAGTGCAATGAAAGCAAGAAAAATTGGACTTCATTGCTCTTGTATTTCATATTAATCATGCTAGGCGTATTGGCTAAATTGCCCTCGGGTTATTTATTGGTAGTTTTTATTGTTTTGTTTTTTGACAAAAACATTCCTTTTCAGCGCAAGATCATTTTATCACTTACAACTACTCTAGCCTTGACCCCATCCGTTTTATGGTATTTCTATTGGGTTCCGTTTTTGGTTGATACTTATGGATTCTGGCATTTTTTCATGGGGAAAAGCATGGGCACAGGTTTTGCTGAAATCCTTTATCACGCGCAAGCCACTTTTCAAAAATTCTATGATACGGCTTTGAAGTTTATTGGATTTGCTCTTTTTATTTGGGGTTTCATGCAGGCTTGGATGAAAAGAGAAAAAAAAATACTTTGGATTTTTTTCGCTACACTTTCTTTGTTCACCATCATTATTTTCAAAGCTGGATATACTTTTCCCCACCACAACTACTATATCATTCCATTTGTGCCCGTGATGGCTTTGATCGCGGGATATGGATTAACCACT
>CAZNVU010000136.1:0-5593 GCA_964576575.1 uncultured Chryseobacterium sp. | reverse complement strand
TCTACTGCATGCTGATAAGCTTGTTGATCATTCCAGAGTTGAAAAGGTCGTTGCGCATTGGCAGCAAGTGCCAGGATACACAACAGCATACACGCCATCCATCCACGTTTCATAGTCATTTGCAATTTGTAGTAAAAATAACGGAGGCTAAGGCCTTTAATTGCCCGCCTCCGTTGGAGTTGCAAACGAAAGATTGTGAATGGCAGAGGACTACTTGGCCTCAGCTGCTTTTTTGTGGTCGGCTAAAAACTGAGCCAAACCGCTATCGGTCAATGGATGCTTCAACAAGGCCATAATAGCACTCAATGGACCAGTCATCACATCAGCACCGATCTCAGCGCACTGAATGATATGCATCGGATGACGAACGCTAGCAGCCAAGATTTCTGTATCAAAACCGTAGTTGTCATAAATGTTTCTGATCTGCTCAATCAGCTGAATACCGTCTGTTGAGATATCATCCAAACGACCAACAAAAGGAGAAACATAAGATGCTCCCGCTTTGGCAGCCAAAAGGGCCTGACCTGCTGAAAACACCAAAGTGCAGTTGGTTCTGATTCCCTTGTCTGTAAAATAGCGGATGGCCTTGATACCATCTTTGATCATGGGCACTTTCACCACAATATTGGGATGAAGACTGGCCAACATCTCGCCTTCCCTTACCATGCCATCAAAGTCTGTGGAAATTACTTCAGCACTGACATCGCCTTCTCCTACAATTTCACAGATGTCTACATAATGTTTCAAAACGCGATCAGTACCTGAAATTCCTTCCTTGGCCATCAAGCTGGGATTGGTAGTTACGCCGTCTAGGATACCCAAATCTTTGGCTTCTCTGATTTGGTCAAGGTTTGCTGTGTCAATAAAAAATTTCATGGTTAAAGATTTGCATGCAAAAATAACCCATTCACATCATTACATTTGGAACATGTCAGAAAATTTTTGGAAAATTAGTTTTCAGTTCATGTTGCTCAGTCTAGCCTTGATTGTTGGTGACTGGATCATGGACGGTGTAAGAATTCTCAGCAATTTTGATGCTCTATTGGCGGCTTTGACCATCATGGTGCTGAATCGTTTTGTAAAACCGTTGCTCATTATCCTTACCATTCCCGCCACCATATTCACTTTTGGATTGTTCATTTTAGCCATCAACGCAATGATTTTATTGCTGGCCAGTGAAATTATCGAAGAGTTTCAAATCAAAGGGTTCTGGACAGCGGTTGGGCTTTCTCTTTTCCTAAGTGTGGTTCAGGTCATCTTTGGACAAAGCAACAATGTGAAATTTCAAGTGAAGCGCGGAGGCCTGGATGATCTTGATGAGGGAGATTCTCAATAAGATCAATTCATATATTCCCAGGCAGAAGTATACCCTCCGCTCTTTTCAACCCAATCCATCCACTGCGCATAAAATGAGTCATTGGCCAAAGTTGCGCTATCCCCTATCACAATCAATCCTTTTTTGGCTCGGGTCATGGCAACATTCATTCTGCGGTAGTCCTTTAAAAATCCAATCTCACCCTCAGCATTGCTTCTGACCAAACTGATGTAAACCACATCCGCTTCTTGTCCTTGGAAAGAATCTATGGTATTTACATCAATATTGGGCAAATCCTTCATCGATTCTTGCATGCGTGTCACCTGAGCTCTGTACGGGCTAATGACAGCTATGTCATGGTGCTGATTCGTTGACCATCTCTCCATATGTTGTACAATCATCCTGATCTCTTCTTCATTTTGCAAACTCTCACCCTCATCTCCCTTTTGCTCTTCAAAACCACATCCAGCAGTATCTAAAAATACAACAGGCGGTTGTTCTTCATGCCAACAATGACTTTGGACCGATTCGTGTGCTTTTAATCTTTCTTGGTAAAATTTCAAATTGGAAAAATGCATGATGGTCGCATTCATTCGGTATTGGGTATCCAAGAAAAACACCGACTCAGCATTGTTCTTTACGACAATATCTAACAAGGTAGTGTGCAATGGCTTTACAGACAAATGACTAGATTTAACTGTTGGTGGCAATTGATGAGGGTCACCTGCTAAGATTACTTTTTCCGCATGGGCTATAGCTACGAAACAAGCTGGAGCCAATGCCTGACCCGCTTCATCAATCACAACAACATCCCACTTTTTATCTTTAATCAAACTATGATTGGAACCTATCAAAGTAGCAGCCACCACTTGACTCTCTTCAATGTGTTTTTCAATGAGATACTGTTCCCAATCTCGCGCCTCTTTTTGCAAATTGCGGGCCTCTTGAAACAAAAGTCGACGTTGGTCTGCCTCTTCCTTACCGAAACTCCTTTTGTACTTGGCGCCCATTTTCTTGAACTCAATGGCGCGCTTTTTCAACTCTCTGATGCGCTTAAAATCCGGATCTCTAGTCAGCAATGCATCAATGGTCATGGCTTGATTGTCTTCTTCCACTTTGGCTACATTCCCAATCCTAACACCTTTCAAACCTGCCTGAACGCACTGTTGCAACAAATGATCTGTCGCTGCATTGGACGGAGCTGTTAGCAGTATTTTCTTTCCTTGTTTGGCCAACTCTACTACAGCGGCAACCAAGGTAGTAGTCTTACCTGTTCCAGGAGGACCGTGAACCACTGCCACATCGTTCATGGATAAAATTCCATCCACAGCTTGCTGCTGAGAATGATTCAAGTTCAAATTCGTTGTCTTTTCATACACTTCCTCTACTGCTTGTTTCCTCTCTCCAAACAAGCTTTGTCGAATTTCCCACAACCGACCTTTTTCCAAATTGATGAAAAAGTTCAAAGCGTAGAACATCTCCTTGAAACTCTTTTCATCAAAAAGCACATCCACTCCCAATTTTCCATTGTCCACCCAATCCGGTAATTCATCGCACTGAAAAATAATTTTCATGCGTTGATCATCAACAAATCCAATACTACCAATCAATCGTTCACCAAAGGAAGTATCCGCCTGACTGAACAATGATACTGGATTACCTGCTTGAAAAGCGTGACCCTTTTGAGGTCTAGGATTCTCGATAAACAAAAAAGGATAAGCGCCAAGCCCATAGCCATCTTCAACTACTTTGATAGGGTACCATGACATGCCCTTTTCTCTGCGTTGTTGCGGGGTAGTTTGAGACAACCACGATTGACTCCACTCCTGCTCATGTAGATGCTCCGCCTTGAGGGCGGAGGCCCAGCTGGCCAACTGCTCTATTGCATTCATTATCGTTCAAAAAAAATCCCTCCGAAGAGGGATTAGATAATTTTATCGTGTTAAATAGACATCCCCATGAAAGTACTTGTCATCCTGGTTGTCAAAATTCTGAAGGAATACATAATAGTAAGTACCTTCAGCCAAACCTTCTCCAGTCCAAGAATTGTCATAGTTTTCCTTCTCATATACCAAGGTTCCCCATCGGTTATAAACTTTCAAAACAGAACCAGGAAACTTGAGCACACAATTATCATTTACATCACACAAAAACAAACCTCCAATTTGGAAAGTATTATTTTGAGATAATGGATCATTATTTGGTGTAAACACATTGTAGGTAGTTATAGTGCAGGGATCACCTGTCACTGTATAGGTATATTTTTCCTTATAATCACAATCTTCATCTGTCACCTCCAAGGTATAAGTTGTAGAATACAAACTAGGGATGGTATAGGAGGATTCAAAACCTATGGTATCTACCAATTCCTGTTCCGGGATATACACAGTCCACTCATATGAATAGGAATTAGAAAGTGCCGCGTAGGGATAATTCAATTCAAACTCATCTCCCTGACACAAAACAGTATCAATCATTAAAGTTCCTGGCACCAACAATGGAGGTACATTGACCAAAATGGAATCAGAAGCAAAACACTCTGGATCTTGGTTAGAGGTTACCAAAACATTGTATTGTACTTGATGTGCATTAACAACAAAAGGTGTCAATCCTGTCAAAGTAGGGTTGGGAATATTAGTTGCAGATAGAAACTCCAATGAGTCACTTGTCCATTCATAGCTATAAGTTATACCCTGAGCTGGATTGGTCAATGGATTTCCAGAAGCAGTATTGGGTAATTGCAAAGTAGTGTTGCAATAATTGGTCAATGGACCCAGCTCAACGCTCGGCGCTGCATAGAACTCAACGGTAATCTCCTCGGTGTACTCACAACCATGATTGTCTATAACATGATAGATATAGCTATTGGAGGTAGCTGCATTAACAATTACATCAAGGGAGTCACAATTTCCACCAGGATTGGCAATCACCACGTTGTTGCTGGTGGTCCAATAGGAAGAGTCGCAACCTGCACCGATTATTGGCTCAAAGAAATAGCCATCAGGATACAAACTTTCATCAAAAGTCACGCTCCAATCAAAGACGTATCCATTATCAGAACCCAATACATCGCATATCTCCAAAATCCAATCTCCATTCACCGGACAACCCAACAAATTGGTGAAAGGCTCTATTGGCTCATAATCACCTGGCGGTAATGTACCACCAATATTCTGAACCCATGTCCCGCTTGTAGATTGAGGAGACCAGGTGTAGTCAAATCCAACACCCGGAGATAAATCTGCATCAACATCTATTGGTTGACCCAAAAAGGTACCACCACCGCCGTTGTTATGCAAAACAACAGATGAACCGTCAGGACAACTAATGGTAATATTGATATCACCCATATAACTGTGCTCCATGTTCACAAAAATATTCTCTAAATCACTAACAGAAGTTATTGTAGTGCTAGGATCAAAGAAATCAAAAGTCAAAGTATCACTGAAACATTGAGATTGGTCATCAGGAATAAAGAGAAAGCCATCAATATTGGGATCCGGAGCATCAGCCCAAGGAACAGTGATAAATTCAGCTTGTAATCCCAACGGAACGCCTGTACAAATGCGATTATCTTGCTCAGTTGTACTCAAATTAATGATCGGAGTCGTTGAAACTTCTACCAAGAAGTTACTCAAAGTGGTGTTGGTACAGCCATTAGTGTCTGTGACGAACAATTGAATGGTGTACGCTGCTGGATCATCGTTGAAAGAATATCCAAAACTTGGGTAATTGATTGTATCTATTGCAATCAGCGAATCCGTAATATAAATTCTCCACTCATGACTTTCATAAATGGCGTCATTAAAAAACTCAGTGCCTGAACCATTAAAAGTCACTTCTTCTCCTTGACAAATTCTCAAGGGTGACTCAGCTTCATTTGTTGTAATACTGACCAATGGATTGGTGCAAGGAATACCACAGCTGATTTCCGCACTGAAGTTACCTACACTAGCGTCTGCATCAGAAGTAAACACCACAGTCAAGCAACCTGAAGGATCTGTACTGTAAAAACTTTGATTTTGAATATCTGCACCGGTATAGGTTCCAATCAAAGTAGCATTGGCATTGTCACCATTGTAAATAGACAACTGGTCACCAAATCCCAAATCAAAAACGTTGAAATCCAAAGCGGTGATTTGAGGCAATGGATAGGCAGGGTCAGGACAAACCACCGACGTGTCATTGGAGTTGGGTGAGTAATCGGAAGGTTGTAGACCATCATCGGTCAAAAATCCACCGCAGGCAATAATCATAGGTTCGCCAATACCTATTACC
>CAZNVU010000135.1:0-5775 GCA_964576575.1 uncultured Chryseobacterium sp. | reverse complement strand
TTACAGTTCGGAATGAACGTATCAAAATACAAATTGGATCGCGATTAATCGATCAAAAATAGCGTAAAGAAATGAGACACGGAAAAACAGTAAATCATTTAGGAAGAAAGGCAGAGCACCGCGAAGCTTTGTTAATGAATATGGCTAACTCTTTGATCGAGCACAAGCGTATCAATACCACTGTAGCCAAGGCCAAAGCTTTGAAAAAGTTTGTTGAGCCTTTGTTGACCAAATCAAAAACCGACAGCACCCACTCTCGCCGTATTGTTTTCAGTTATTTGAAAAACAAAGAGGCTGTAACGGAATTGTTCCGTGAGGTATCTCCAAAGATCGCAGATCGTCCAGGAGGTTACACCCGAATCATCCGTTTGGGATTCCGTCAAGGTGACAATGCTGAAATGGCGATGATTGAGTTGGTTGATTTCAACGAAATCTATGGCAAAGAGGCGGATATGGCTGCCGCTAAAAAGCGCACACGTCGTGGTGGTGCAAAGAAGAAAGAAGATGAGGGTTCGGTTGAAGCTTCTGCAACAGAAGGTGCAGAGGGATCAGCTGAAGAGAAACCAAAAGCCAAACGCGCTCCTCGCAAAAAGAAGGACGATTCAGCTGCTGAATAATCTTGAAAAAATATCATTGAAAAAAGCCATCGATTCGATGGCTTTTTTGTTTTCCATGACTACCTTTGCCTCCACAAAATAAAGACTGATGAAGATCCTCGTTTGTATCAGCAAAGTTCCTGATACCACTGCGAAAATCGCATTTTCAAATCCAACCACCTATGACGAAAATGGCGTCACGTTTATCATCAATCCGTATGATGAATGGTATGCGTTGGTAAGAGCCTTAGAATTAAAAGAAACACTTGGAGGGACCGTTGTTGCAGCGTCTGTGGGCGGTGCAGATTATGAGCCCATAATCCGCAAGGCATTGGCTATCGGAGCCGATGAAGGTGTTAGAATTGACGCTCCTGAAAGTGATGCCTTTGCTGTTGCTACTGAATTGGCCCAATACGCCAAGGATAACGCTTTTGATTTGATTTTGTGCGGAAAGGAGACCATCCAATACAATGGTGGTGTTGTACCCGGAATGATGGCTGAAATATTGGGATTGCCCTATGTATTTGGCGCTTCTAAATTGGAATTAAAAGACAATAAAGTTGTTTTAGAAAGAGAAATAGCAACAGGGATTGAAGTGTTTGAATCTTCATTGCCCATGGTGGTGTCTGCTGCCAAGGGAATGGCAGAACAGCGCATTCCCAATATGCGCGGCATCATGGCGGCTAGAACCAAACCTTTGGCTGTTGTACCATCTTGCGGTGCAGCGGCTGCTACAGCAGTGCAGCAGTTTGAAATGCCTCCAGCCAAGAGCGGATGTAAAATGATTCCTGCCGATCAAGCGGGCAGCTTGATTCAATTGTTACACGAAGAAGCCAAAGTCATCTAATCCAGTAAAGACATGAAAACATTAGTATTTGTAGAGAACCACAATGGTAAGGCCACCAAGGCTGGATTGGAAGCGGCATCTTATGCCATTGCCATGCATGCGGGAAATCCAGCTGATATTACAGCTGTTATTTTCGGAGAGATTCAAGGTGATGCCGGATTGGGTGAGGTGGGCATAAGCAACGCCATCAACATTACAGGGCAACACAACAGCCAATCCATTACAGATAAAATACAGTCATTTTTTGATCAACACAACATCCAATTGTTGGTGTGCAGTCATGACAATGCAGGGAAAGAAATCGCTCCGCGCATCGCAATCCGCAGCGGTGCTTCATTGATTTCTGGCGCAACACAAATGGCCAGTGTCGGAAATGGTGTTGTTGTAAAGCGCAACGTATTTTCGGGTAAAGCAATCGCTGAAGTTGCTTCAAAAAACAACAAAGTGGTTTTAACCGTATTGCCCAATTCTTTTGGTGTGAAAAAAATAGGTGGTTCATGTACCATGAGTGCTGATAGTGCTTCTGGTAATGAGCAAGTGAAGTTGGTGGAGGTGAAAGGAAACCACGATGATGCAGGTATTCCATTGCCAGAGGCGGACATCGTGGTAAGCGGTGGAAGAGGAATGAAAGGTCCAGAGCATTGGAGTCCCATTGAAGAGTTGGCTAAGGAATTGGGAGCCGCAACCGCTTGTTCTCGTCCTGTTTCAGATATTGGCTGGAGACCTCATCATGAGCACGTAGGGCAGACAGGAATTGCCATTCGTCCCAACTTGTATATTGCAGTTGGTATCAGTGGTGCTATTCAGCATTTGGCTGGTGTCAACGGTAGCAAGGTAATTGTCGTCATTAACAAAGATGCAGAAGCACCTTTCTTCAAAGCGGCTGATTACGGAATTGTTGGCGATGCATTTGAAGTATTGCCTCAAATCATTTCAGCTGCAAAAACATTTAACGCTAACAAATAAGCGGTGGCCAAAAGAATTCAATTGCACGTTGCTGACATCAGCCCCAGTGGGACCACCTCAGGTGCCTACCAAATGGTGTTGATGGATATGGAGGGTATTTGGCGTTTGCCTATCATCATTGGTGGTGGAGAGGCTCAAGCCATTGCCATTGCCATGGAACGCATTGAACCCCTGCGTCCACTTACGCATGACCTCATTAAAACATTGGCTACCTCATTTGGTATTGAGGTATTGGAGGTGGAAATATACAATTTCAAAGAGGGAGTGTTTCACGCCAAATTGATTGCCATCATGGACAGCAGACAGGTCGAGATTGATTCCCGCACCAGTGATGCAGTCGCCATTGCTCTTCGATTTGATTGTCCCATTTTCTGTCAGGAGTTTATATTAAAAGAAAACGCCATCACCCATCAAGATGAGAAAGCTTTGGGGCATTACGGGAACCTCCCAGATTTGGATGGTACAGAGGATGAGCATGAATTAAGTATGGCTGAATTGGAAGAGGCATTGCAAGAAGCTCTAGCCGAAGAGGACTACGAGCGCGCCAGTCAAATCAGAGATGAAATCGCGAAGCGAAAAACAGATTAATTGATTATCTTTACCCTCATGGAAAACAAGAAGCAAACACCAGAAGAAATGGAAGCTTTGAAAAGAGACAATGAAGTCTTGGCTGAACAAAATGCCAAGTTGCAGCGCGAATTGGAAGCCCGCGAAGAAGTGATGCAAAGTTTGTTTTCTTATTTTACAACAAGCAAAGACGATAAAAAAGAGAAATCCGACAAATAAAATCGTTAAATCTTTGTCGTTTTCCAAAATAAACGATATGTTAGAGGGATGAAAAAACTTTTATCCCTCTTTTTATTTCTAGTAAGTGGTGTTGCTTTTTCACAGGGCAACCTAGAGATGAGCCATGATCCTTTTGAAGTTCGTTTGGCCAAGGTTTCTCCTGTGTCCCATCAACATCAACAAGCGTTGCGTAACCAAGAAAGTTGGAAACAATTTGCGGCCCAACATCCAGGTTGGTCAGCACAATTCAATGAGCAAAATCAAACCTTGCACAAAGCCTGGGGTAAAGCCATTCCATTGTCCGATGAGGAATTTAAAAATGCGGTATTGTCTCAATTTGGATGGAGTCAGGCTGAGCTGATAGAGCAGCCCGTTATTAGAACAGATAAAAAGATCATTCATCGTTTTGTACAAGAATACAACGGCGTCGAAATACTTTTTTCTCAATTCAAATGGGAAAGAGTAGATCAAGGCGTTGTATCCTTCACTACAGATTTGTTTTCCACCAAAGATTTGAATACGCAGCCCATGGTCAGTGCTGAAACCGCGCTCAATAATGCTACTTATTTGCTTCACACGATATTGGATACCGCATGGGTGAGCGGGCCGTTGAAATTTCTTCCCGTGGTGCGCAACAATGGCGAACAGCATTTGCATTTGGTATATGAGGTCATGGTTCATTCGCACAATGAATCCAGAATTCCTCAACATTATTTGACCTATGTTGATGCGCAAACAGGCTTTGTTTTGATGCGCAAAAATCAAGTGGCCCATGCTCATGGAAATGGTCAACCTTGCACCAAATCGTGCAATGCTATGTTAGCGGTGGATGTGAATGTGGGGTCTACTTATTATCTGACTTCACCTTGGGATGCTCCTGTTCAGGGAATTTTACCCAATTTGAAAATTGTCGCCAATGGGAATACTTATTACACAGATGGTAACGGCAATGTGAGCATCCCGCAGACAGGTCCTTTCAATGCTACTTTTAGTTTAGAAGGCCCTTGGGCCAGGGTGTTCACAGGGACGACAACGCCCTCATTTACCGCAACACTGCAAGAGGGAAGCAATGTTGTCTCTTTTGACAACGATGCCAATATAAAAGAAAGAACTGCCTACCGCAGTGTTCAGGATATCCATGATCACATGAAGTTTTGGATGCCTGATTTTACAGGCATGGATTTTCAACTGCCCACCAATATTGATGTGACAGGAGGAGATTGCAATGCTTTTTATGATGGATCGTCCATTAACTTTTATGATTTGGCCAATGGCTGTAATGCAACTTCCAATATTCCGGATATTGCCTTCCATGAATATGGTCATGGTATTAATGACAACTATTACCAATCTTTGGGCGGCTTCTTTATGAATGGTGCCATTGGTGAAGCTTATGCTGATTTTTGGGCTATTTCATTGACTAACAATCCAGTTTTGGGTAGAGGTTTTTATGTTGATAATTTGGAAGCTATTCGACGTTATGATGAGAATCCCAAGGTGTACCCTATAGATTTGGTTGGCCAAGTTCATCAAGATGGTGAAATATTGATGGGTGCATGGTGGGACACACATTTGCTGATGGGCGCTGATTGGAATGTAACAATTCCATTATTTGTTGAAGCCTACGCTGGTTTGCAGGCCATGACCCAAGATGGAAATGAAGGACAAGCTTATACAGATGTATTGATTGATGCTTTATTGGCTGATGATGATGATGGCGACATCACCAACGGAACGCCCAATGGCAATGCTATTGTTCAAGGGTTTTACATGCACGGAATTTCTTTGATTTCTAGTGCAGAGTTGGTTCACTTGAATGAGCCATTCTTGCAGGAAAATACAGATGTTTTGTTAGAAAGCGGTTTGAACTTGGACTTTCCTTACATCAATTATATCATTGATGTTGCCTTACACTTTCAAATCAACAACAGCAATTGGCAAGAAGTACCCATGGTAGATCAAGGTGGAGGCCAATATTCGGCAAGTGTGGGTTCACATCCCCTGGCCACAGTTGTCAAATACTATATGACAGTCACCGATATAAATAATAATATCGGCGCGGCGGATCCTGCCGGCGCTCATTTGTTACTATATCCCAATTTGCCCTATGTGTCCTTGATTGGAGTTAGTCCTGTCGCGGTTCAAGACTGTGACAATAATGAGCCTTGGGGCGCTTGGTCTACTGGAGTTGCAGGAGACAATGCCACTACCGGGATTTGGGAATTAGCCCAGCCAATCAGCAGTGTCACTGTAGACGCTGCGCCCGGAACAATCGTGCAAACAGGAACACAGACCACGGAGGGTGGTGAGTATTGTTTTGTTACAGGAAATGCATTGCCCAATGATGGAATTGGAGCCAATGATGTCGATGGCGGTCGCACTACACTGCAATCTCCTACTATGGATTTTACCACCTATACACATCCCATCATTGCCTACAATCGTTGGTATACCAATAGTCCCCCCGGAGGAGCCAACCCCGGAGCGGATTGGTTCCAAGTTCAGTTGTCCAATGACAATGGTCAAAACTGGATCAGTTTAGAGAACACCATGACTTCAGACGCCCGATGGCGCATGGCA
>CAZNVU010000134.1:0-5868 GCA_964576575.1 uncultured Chryseobacterium sp. | reverse complement strand
AAAACCAAAAAATGAAGGATAATAACCATCTACCTCAGGAAACATCCATGAACGCGATAACTGAGTGCCCTGATAATGGGCAAACAAAGGATGCTCAACAAAGAATATCTTCCTACCCGTTGTCATTTGAGACCACTCATCCCAATCACCCACAAAACAAGTCAAACCATCAATCAAGGTTGCCTGACTTAAAATCCAATCCAAAACCTTGGGTGATATTGAAAATTGCTGAAAAAAAGAAGGTTCCAATAATAAGACCTTATGATGGGGCTCCTGTATGATATCTTCTTGACGCAATTGATAGGAGTTGTATAGTACCATCGGAAAAAGATCTTCCTGTGATTGGAATGCAGGAAATCTACCATTCACAGCCTCTTTCAACGCCTCTGCTGACCAATAAAAAGGTTTCCATGGTTGACTCTCCCTCAGTTGGGAAGGAATGGGCATTTCGCGAAGCGCTTCATAGTCCGCATCTAAAAAAGTATCTTGTTGATGTGTATCCGTATAATGGTTGATGTTCTCTTGGTTGGCGATGTATCGCTTGGAGGAAAAGGCACCGGCAGTCCATTGCCAAGAGCAATAGTTGCTGGCCACGTCGCCGTCAATCAAATGATAATACATCCAATCCGCGCAATCCTTCCAATGGAATTGACCTATGTTACAACACAACATAGCGGTGTACATCCGCTGATGATTGTGCATATAACCCGTTTCCAACATTTCCTGAATGCCCTTGTCTATCCCTTCAATTCCGGTTTGGCCATTCATGACCGCAATAGGAAGACCACGACTCACCACTCCAGTCTGCTCCTGTTTAATGGCCTGTTTGTGCAAATCAGGATGGTGTTGTTGAACGCGTTGAAAATAATCGCGCCAAGCCAATTCCTTGAGTAGCGATTCACACTCCTTCCAAGTCCAACCTTTCTCCTTCACTATCTCCATGACATCGCGCGTTGCAATAACTCCTCTGCTGATATAAGGCGACAACTTGGTTACGCTGCCCTTGATGTAATTTCTGGTTCGGGCATAGCGAATAGGATCAATCTCCGTGGCCAATTTCAGCAAGGACGATTTGGTTTGTGGGATAAAAAGCATACACCTGAAACAATGAAGTGGATCAAAAGTTTTGGTGCATCTTTGTAAATAACGGAAATGAAAAAAGGACTGCTCATTGCACTATTGGCTTGGCTACCCTCTTGGCTTTTGGCTCAAGATGAGTTGGGCATTGCGGGAAGCACGCGCTCGCCGGTCAATACAGTTCATTTCAATCCAGCTTCTATTTGTGACTCGCGTACATTCATCGACATTGAATTCTCTGGACTGGGCGCATTTGTACAGAATAATTTAGTATACGTTGGAAAGAAAGATTTCTCTTTGATCGATTACGGCGGCATTGGGAACATTCAGTACAATCATAAAAAAAACAAGTACTACGCCAAGGCCAACGTTAATATCAAAGGACCATCATTTACAGCCAATTGGAAGGAACACGCTTTTGGGATACATTCAGGAGTAAATGTCATGGCAGATGTAAGAAGATTGCCCAATGGATTCAGCTATTTGGTAACTGAGGGATTTGACTACACGCCACAAGTTGGACAGACACAAACCATAGAAAAAATGCGCATTGGTGCTTTGGCCTATGGATATGTCGGGCTTTCATACGGGAAAATTGCTTATCGCTGGGACAATGCCATTTTGATTGCTGGAGCTACTGTGAATCGCATTTTTTCACCGGGAGGATTAGGTGCTCGCCTGGACAACTGGACTTATACATTGCAAGACAGTTCACAAATGGTTACACAAAATTTAGATGGACAACTTGGCTTCAACAATTTCGGTGGTGAATTGATTGCGGGAAAAGGTTGGGGTGTGAATATTGGTGTGACCTACAAAAAAAGGAACAAAGGAAGTTTTGGTTACACACCATTTAATCCTTGTACAGATGGAAAATACAAATACAAGGCATCACTGGTCTTGTTGGATTTGGGCAGTGCTAAGTTCAGGTCACCCTTTTACAACTATGTTTTTGAGCAAACGAGTGGAGGGAACTTTAATGGAAATGATAATACTAATTGGGATGAACCGGGATCAGCGGACAGCACATTTACCAACGGATTGGGAGCAACAGCGGAAACGGCGGGATCAAAGTTAAAAATCAAATTGCCTACAGCATTGAGTGCACAAGTTGACTATCATGTCTCAAAGAAGTTGTATGCGATGGGAGTATTAACCTGGGGGCTACCATGGCGGAACAAATTGGGTGTTCAGCGCGCAAGCTATTTGGCAGTAGTGCCAAGATGGGAGTCGCAGAACTACGAAGTAAGTTTGCCCATCACATTATACGAGATGCGCAAACCCATGGTAGGCATGGCGATACGATTGAGAAGTTTTATCATTGGCAGTGACAATTTGAATGCCTTTTTCTTTAATGGCAATTTGTATGGGGCCAACATTTACGTTCACTTCAAGATGGCCTTATTTAAGCACCCCAAGTGCAAGAGCACAGGCAATGGCCGCAGTGATTTCCAGCGCCGCAAGTCGCGTCCAGTGCGTCAGGCACCGCGGAGTCCGGTTCCATGTCCGAAGTTTTGATGATTAAAAAAATCAAGATTAAAACATCATATCTTTGCCCCCGCTGGCTCCGTAGTTCAATGGATAGAATAAGCGTTTCCTAAACGTTTGATATGGGTTCGATTCCCGTCGGAGCTACTAAAAAGGCTGTATGAGTTCATACAGCTTTTTCTTTTAATTCAAAAACCAAATCAACTGCTTGCAAATATCTTTAATTTATTATTTGAAAAGCCCTTAGTTAAAATTGGAAATTAAACTTCACTAACTTTGTACAATAAAACTAAATGATTATGAACAAAAAAACAATCGCTTCTTTGACCATTCTGATGGTAATTCTTTTAACCTCATGCGGAAAATATGAGGATGGTCCTTTCTTCTCCATTCGAACAAAAAACATGAGATTGACAGGTGAATGGGAACTTTCAGAGTACCAATCAACAACAACCTATAGTGATGGCACTAGTTATACCTACAATTTCAATGGATCCATCATGACTGAAACTTATTCTTCTTCTTTCGGTAGTGGCTCATCAAGCTATGCTCACTCTGAGACATGGGAATTTGACAAAAAAGAAAATAGTGTTAACATCAATATAATTTCAGACGGATCTGCCTCAAACCAAACCACTATGTGGAATTGGGAAAATGGCGCAAGTGAAAAAGAATTACTCAACATTGATGGCAACATATATCGCATTGTGCGTCTAACCAATAAAGAAATGGTTTTAGAAGACATCAGTACTTCTTCATCTGGATACAGCAATTCGTCTACATACACTTTTGAAAAAAAATAAACGATGTCCAAGAACATGAAAAATAAACTTCTTCTCATTATTGTAGTCATCAGTACCATATTGTCTGGCTGTGGAAAATATGACAATGGCCCATTTATTTCTTTGCGTACCAAAAACAACCGTTTAGAGGGGAAATGGAAGATGGTCGAATACAAGTATGAGCTCACTAATACATTAGATGCTATTGGGAATGAATCTCAAATACTCAATGGCGGAACTATGACAACCTCATATTATGATTTAGTTTTCGACCCTTTTACTGGTGAGATCATAGGATATGAACCCGTCTATGAATCGTATCCATTTCAACAATTTTTAGAATTTGACACCCAAAAGAATACATGTGAAACTACCACATTATCTGATGGCTTTTCTGATGTATCCACTTCATATTGGAGTTGGAGTGATGGTTCAGATGAGAAGGAAATCTTAGAAATAGACGGCCAAGGATTAATCATCAAAAGACTCACCAATAAAGAACTAGAATTGTCCTACGAATACAAAGAAGACGAAGAAACTATCAAGGTAACTATGAAAATGGAAAAGGAATAGGTCGTAAAAAAGGCTAAAAAAAAAGGGGGGATACCCCCCTTTTTTTATCACAAATCTTCATGACTTGGCTTTGTAATGAATCTCAGTAACTTCACCTTCAGAAGTTTCCTTAAAACTTTCTAATTTCTTTTTGTGAATTAAAATCTTTGCTTCCCTCAACACCCCATAACCTCTTCCCCTTATCTTCGTGATATGCAGATGGTAGATGATTTTAGACACAAAGGAATGCGCAAGCGCTTGGTGCGCGAATTGGCGTTGGGAGGGATTCATGACTCATCGGTCCTGCAAGCCATGGAACGCGTTCCGCGTCACTTCTTTCTTCAATCAGCATTTTTAGAATACGCCTATGAAGACAAAGCTTTTCCCATTGGCGTTGATCAAACCATTTCTGCCCCATCTACGGTAGCCAAACAATCCCAACTGTTACAAATCAAATCCGGCATGAAAGTGCTGGAAATTGGAACGGGTAGCGGATACCAAACTGCTGTTTTGCACGAATTGGGTGCAAAGATTTTTTCCATTGAACGTCAATTGTCATTGCATGAATTTGCCAAAGACATGCTCAATAAAATGAAGGTCAAGGCACACTTGACCTATGGAAATGGATACAAAGGTCTGCCCAGCTTTGCTCCTTTTGACCGCATCATCATCACCTGCGCCACGCCAGAGATTCCAGAGGAATTGCTCATGCAACTCAAACCAGGTGGACGTTTGGTAATGCCCTTTGACAATGGCGATGAACAAAACATGTTGGTCATTTTTGAGGATGCAAAAGGTGAATTCCAGATTGAAACCCATGGAAAATGCGCCTTTGTTCCCATGTTGCACAACAGAAACCCGCGCAATACCAACGCATGAAAAAGGCTTGCATCATCTGGACAATACTGTTTTCACTGGTGATGCCACTTTGTATTCTTGCACAACCCGATAACTCATCACTTGAATTTCTAAAACCAGTTCCACACCTGCACAAATCTGTGCTGAGCGCGGAAGACCTGAGTCAAATCAAATGGATCAATACGGAAGACAAATTCGAATCCCGTCTTGCGCATTTGGAAAATGAAGTTGCTGATTTAAAGTTGATGATTCAATCACTCGTGAAGGCGCAGCCAGGATCTGCAGTAGCAGACGTCTCCAATGCAATTCCTCCTAAAGGTGAGATTGCAGGTATACCATCGGTCATCGAAATCTATTTTGAAAATGGTCAATCGGGGATCAATGCAAATGCTCTCATGGCCCTCAATGAAGTGATTGACATTGCAGCCCACTACCCCACTCAACGCATTATACTAAAAGGTTACGCAGATGCTACTGGTAACCCACAACGCAATCAAGCTTTGGCCCAAGAAAGAATGCAACAAGTCCGAAACCTATTGTTGAGCAGTGGCATAGATAACAAAAATATATTTGCCCAATTCCCAGACCCTTCTTTTACTGAAAAAGGTCCAAACATGCGCAAAGTGAGTATCGTTTTTGCGCCAAACCTATTTGACTTTTAAGTCAAATATTTTTTGATCGCCGATAAATCCTGTCAAAACATCATTCGGCGCCACAGGCCCGACACCTTCGGGTGTGCCGGTAAAAATCAAATCTCCTATTTTAAAGGTCATGAACTGACTAACATGCTCAATGATGGTATCCAATTTAAAAATCATATCCTTGGCCTTTCCTTGCTGAACCCACTCACCATTCTTTTGCAATCCAAAGGTCAAATTATCCCAATCAACACCTTCAGTTGTTAACCACTGATCCGCAACAAAAGCAGACCCATCAAACGATTTAGCCTTTTCCCAGGGTTGTCCCTTTGACTTCAACTGATCTTGGACATCACGAGCCGTAAAATCAATGCCAACTGTAAACTCACTGATGTATTTCCAGGCATGCTCTTTCTGAATGTATTTTCCCAAACGGTTGACTTTAAAAACCAATTCAATTTCATAATGGACAT
>CAZNVU010000133.1:0-5935 GCA_964576575.1 uncultured Chryseobacterium sp. | reverse complement strand
ATGCCCTGAACGATAACATCAATAAGTTGTTCGTCACCGGCTTTTTTTACTTTTTTAGCCATAATACTATTTGTGCAAATGTACAATCTTCCTAGCCTAAAAAATGTGGTTTATATTCGCCATTGATGGAAATTAACCGCATTTCACTTTTCGAGGTAGATTCAACAAACAACTATGCCTCCAATTTGATGAAATCGGAAACACTGCCTCATGCGTCTGTCATTACGGCGCAATTTCAAACGAAAGGCAGAGGACAACGAGGCAATGAATGGCAAGGAACGGCCAATCAGAACCTTATGGCCACCTGGGTTTTTTATTTCAACCGATTAAAAATAGCCGATAGCTTTGTATACAATCAAGCAGTGGCATTGGCACTGCGCAAAAGCATCTCTGAATGGTTGGACAAAGACGTTTTTATCAAATGGCCAAATGACATCATTGTTGAAGATAAAAAAATTGCAGGTATTCTCATCGAGAATAACATTCAGGGAGACATTGTTAAGTCCTCTTTGTGCGGAATTGGGGTCAACGTTTTGCAATTGCAATTTCCAATTGATAACGCTACTTCATTGCGATTAGAAGGGTCTAAAATTGATAAGGTAGATGCCTTACTGAACAATGTTCATGAACAATTGCTGCTGCATCTCGAAATGATCCAAAACAGCCCCATTGGTATTCATAAACAATATCTTCAATATCTATACAAACTAGGAGAAAACGCTTGTTTCAATTTTAACGATGTGCAAGTTCAAGGTCAAGTCAAGGGTGTTGATGAGTGGGGAAGATTGGAAGTTAATTTTGAATCCAAAGGGTCTCACTTTTTTCAGGCTGGTGAAATACGTTGGGTATGGGTATAAAAAAAAGGACCCGAAGGTCCTTTTCAATTGATTCAACATCTTATTTCTCTTTGTGTCCTGCCACAACTGTTACGCAGCCTTGACGGACAATGGTACCACCTGAATCAGGAACTCTAACACGCACTTTCAATTGCTGGGTGTTGGCCATTCTGAAATCGAAACTAGACTTGTTGTTTGCTGTTTTGTTGGTGTACAACAATTCATCATTGGTATCCAAAACTTCAAACTCAACCTCAGGAAGAACAGGGTGAGCCATAACCACTAAGCGGTAATCTTTTCCACCGTAAAAAGTCATTAAAACTTCAGCTTCATCACCTTCCATGAACAAAGCTGCATTGTAATTCTCATTCTGGATATATCCAGACAAATTGGGCAACACACGGTTCTTGGTAAATGCCCTACATTGAGCAGAGGCTGCTGAGGCTAGGAATACACTGAGGATGATAGAGAAAAATATTTTCTTCATTGGATTAATCATTAGGAGATGTACTTGGTTCTAATCTTTTTCACTGTTTCTGTTAAGGCCTTAAGAGTGTCATCCTTGACAGCGGTTTTTGCACCATTTCCAATGACCATCACACCATCTTCAGCCTTGGATGTAGTTGTCTTTTGAGACGACATTTCTACTTGACTCAATACCTTTTGAATTTCCAAAAGATCGTTCTTCATATCTTTCAAAATTGGCTTAGCATCAAAACTTGAATAATAGTTCAAAAGGTTTTCCAAAACCAATTTTTGCTCTCCAATTCTTGTTTTCAATGCATCCCCTTTGGCTTTCTGAGCGTATTGTAAACTCAAATGCAAAGCTTCCAACCAACCGCCAGAGATAACCAATGCGGAAATTTCAATGCGATCGTTTTCTTTCAAATAGCCATTTAAATCTCCGTAAGCTGATGTGACAATTTTGAGAATGCTATCTCTGTTGTCTTGATTTTCGGCCAACTTGGTAACAACTGAATCGTTGATTCCACCGTCGATAGACATGGCAGAAGCCAATTTTTTAGCAGCAGCAAAATAAACCATGCTCTCTTGCTTCTGATCAAAAATAGATGCATAGCTCAAATCCGCGCCATAAATACCCACGTTGATTGCTTGCTTAGCTTCTCCAATGTACTTATCCACGTTTTCAACAGGATTCAACATTTTCTTGTCATAGGAATAGCCTTCTTTCTTGATCAAAGAAGCCATTTCAATGGGAGAAGGAATATTGAAAAATATTTTCTTCAATTGCTCAATGCGGGCCTGGTCCATGGAATCCTTTTTAGCATCCATTGGAGGCTGTTGCTGGGCGCTTTGTTGACATCCTCCGCAAGAGGTGAACTGCAAAGCCGACATGGCCAATCCGCTCATCACAACAAAACCAATCAATCTTTTCTTCATATGGGAATATTTAGGTTTGGTCATTTAACGCTATAAATGTAAAATAGTTTCGTCAAATTAGCAACCTTTAATTGTCTATGGGCGCAAATGTTCTATATTTTTTATCATTCCACTCCATTTTGTGCGCTCTAATGCACTTCCTTTTGTGAGTTTTTTAAAATCCTCCACTGTAGTTTCCAGCCATTCCATTTGAGTCTTATTCAAGATGTCCTCTTTGGGTTTGAAACGAGATTCATTGTGCGGCTTAGAAAATCGATTCCATGGACAAACATCTTGGCATACATCACATCCGAAGATCCAATTACTCCACTGCCCTTTATAGGTTTCTGGGATAGACTCCTTCAATTCAATGGTAAAGTAGGCGATGCATTTGCTTCCATCAACTACCTGCGGCGCAACAATGGCTTCCGTTGGACTTGCGTCAATACACCTGGTGCTAGTTCCAAAATGATCTGTGGTTGGACCTTCTGGCTCAAAATCATTATCAATAATCAATTCCGAAATAAAAAAAAACGACCCCACTTGCTTTTGTATCAAATTGGCATTCTTACCAACCCAACCTAAACCAGACTTAACAGCCCAGGCTTTTTCAAGTACAGGAGCACTGTCCACAAAGTACCTCCCCTCCACATCGCCCCAATGCAATTTAATTTGATCAAACAGAATTTTCACTTTGTCCTTTACAACAAAATGATAATCCTCACCATAGGCATATTTTGCTATTTGGGTATCGACTCCTGTTAAACTCTGCTCTGGGAAATAATTGTACAACAAGCTAATTACAGACTTACTCCCTGGAACCAGTCTTTGCGTATCCAATCGTTCATCAAAATGGCGTTCCATGTATGCCATCTTACCGTGATAGCCCTTGGATAACCAACTTTCCAGGCGAGGTGCTTCATCCTGTAAAAAGCCTGAAATGCTGATTCCGCAATCAATAAAGCCCAACTCGCTGGCCCATTTCTTGACTGCTTGACTGCGCTGATGGGCAATGAGATTCATGATTAAAACAACTGCCCTGGATTTCTCTTGATTCCTCTACCTAAATGTGCGTAGGTCTTATCCGTGATTTGCCTCCCTCTTGGTGTTCTGATTAGGAACCCTTCTTGGATAAGGAATGGTTCATAGACCTCTTCAATCGTTCCAGAATCCTCGCCGACAGCGGTTGCAATGGTCGTAAGACCTACAGGTCCTCCGTTGAACTTATCCATGAGACAGGTCAATATTTTATTGTCCATTTCATCCAGTCCAAAAGTATCTACATTTAGCGCGCTCAATGCCGTTTGCGTTATGTCCAAAGCAATGGTTCCATCACCTTTGATTTGGGCGAAGTCCCGAACGCGTCTAAGTAAGGCATTGGCAATCCTCGGTGTTCCTCTGCTGCGTCGAGCCATTTCAAATGCCGCTGATTCATTGATGGGAATTCCCAATATGCCAGCGCTTCTTTCCACAATATCAGTTAGAATGCGAGCATCGTAGTAGGATAGGCGTGAATTGATTCCAAATCTCGCGCGCAATGGAGACGTCAACAAACCCGATCGTGTGGTGGCTCCCACCAGCGTAAACGGATTCAAAGCAATCTGAACTGTTCTTGCATTGGGGCCCGTATCGATAACCAAATCAATTTTAAAATCCTCCATGGCAGAGTATAAATACTCCTCTACTACTGGGCTCAATCGATGAATTTCATCAATGAACAAAATATCATTGGGTTCCAAATTGGTCAACAAACCTGCTAAGTCAGCAGGCTTATCGAGTACTGGGCCTGAAGTCGTTTTTATGCCTACACCCATTTCATTGGCAATAATGTTGGCCAAAGTAGTCTTTCCTAGACCGGGAGGGCCATGCAGCAACACATGATCCAAACTCTCTTCCCTTAATTTTGCCGCGGACACGAAAATTTGAAGATTTTCCAATACTTGGCGTTGACCAGTAAAATCATCAAACATCTTTGGGCGCAATGCTCGCTCAAAATCACGATCACCACCTTGTTCCGCTTGTGCACGGATATCGAATTCAGACATAATACAAAGTTAAATCAATCTTTCAAGATTCTATCTTGGTATCTCTCCCACAATTCTTCAAATAGAACTCTTGCCTTAAAAACATACAAAGGAGCATAAAAGTTTTGATCGATTGAATGATTGTTCTTTAGCATTATACGGTATCCATATCCCATACCCACCGCTATCCATGGAGAAAATTTATACTCTATCGATATGGAAGGCTCGTATAAAACAACCATACCTTCCTTCCATTTCACATTCTCATCCTCATCTTTCCTATGCAAAAAAGATTTTCCACATCCCAACTGAACCGGGATAGTGCCTATCCAATTGTTCTTGTTATAAAAAACAAACTCGCTAAACAAAGATACGTACCTCATTTTCAAAGGAACCATCGTTCCTTCTTGAGATAAATACTCTTCTACACCCCTTCCCATCCAATGATATCCGACACCTAATGTTAAACGTTTATTGAAAATCATTCCTGCCTTCAATGCTTGAATTCCTATTCTTCTACCCGTCATGAAAGAGTTGTAACTGGTCCAGTAAAAAGTAGGTTTAGGAGCAGCCTTAAGATGATGTCTAAGCGAATCTCCCAAAGGATAAACTTGACTTCTCGTAATCAAAGGCAATGTTGTAATTGACAACAAACAAAAAATCCGCAACATATTGTTGCGGATTCTATAAAAGAACATTATTTCATTAGTGAGCGTGCTCACCTGCCTTCAATGGAACAATCTGTGATACAAAATCTTCCTCATGCTCAGGATTCGAGTAATCATAAGCCCAACGGTGTACCTCAGGAAGTGCTCCTGGCCAGTTACCGTGAATATGAGCTACTGGTGTAGTCCATTCCAAAGTGTTGGAATTCCATGGATTTTGAGTTGCCTTTTGGCCATACCAAATACTGTGGAAGAAATTGAACAAGAACAACAATTGAGCAGCTCCGCCAACGATGGCAAAAGTTGAGATCATTGGATTCAAATCCAAAACAGCATCTAAATAATCAAATTCAGAGTAATCATAGTATCTGCGTGGTGCACCGGCAATACCAACAAAGTGCATTGGGAAGAATACCCCGAAACCACAGACCATTGTCAGCCAGAAATGAGCATAACCTAATTTTGAATTCATCATTCTGCCATACATCTTTGGGAACCAATGGTATATACCTCCCAACATACCAAATATAGCAGACATCCCCATTACAATGTGGAAGTGAGCAACAACGAAATAAGTGTCGTGCACATTGACGTCCAAAGCTGAGTCAGCAAGAATAATCCCGGTCAATCCACCTGTAACGAAAGTGCTCACCAAACCAATTGAAAATAACATTGCTGGAGTAAACTTGATATTTCCTTGCCACAATGTTGTAATATAGTTAAACGCCTTTACAGCAGAAGGGATCGCAATCAACAATGTCGTAAATACGAAAACAGAACCAATGAAAGGATTCATTCCGGTCACATACATGTGGTGACCCCAAACGATGAAAGACAATAAACCGATGGCCAAGATTGAACCAATCATCGCTTTGTAACCAAATATGGGTTTGCGGGAGTTGGTTGCAATAATCTCAGAGGAGATACCCAATGCTGGCAACAGTACAATATAAACTTCAGGGTGACCCAAGAACCAGAACAAGTGTTGGAACAAAATGGGAGATCCGCCAGTTACATCCAAAGCTTCACC
>CAZNVU010000132.1:0-5953 GCA_964576575.1 uncultured Chryseobacterium sp. | reverse complement strand
AAACCCATTGAAGCCATCTTCATTTCCAACGAGATGTCTGATAAGTCAAAGTATTATGTAGCCATGAACAAGAACAATGTTGTCGTTGTTGCAAAGGGCTTCTATGGTCCAAGATGTTTGACGGATCCTGATGCTCAGGTTATCGGAAAGTATATCATCAGCCCTGGTAAAGGTCTGGTAGTTGATTTCGGAGATGGTTTGGTGCGTTGGAAAGCTACGATTAACAAATCCGGAAACGTTACCCAGATTTCGGGTGTGCTTCCTGGTCAAACCAGTACTGTTGTATTACAATTCCTAGCTTCCTTAAAGGGAATCTAAGAAAGTATAAAAGGGGTGATGAAATCTTTGGATTGATCACCTCTGGCGGGAGAATATTCCCGACCATAAAAAATAATTTGCAGGTGGAGTTTGTTCCACTTGTCTTTAGGAAAGAGACGCTTGGCGTCTCTTTCTGTTTGTTCAACATTTTTTCCGTTGGTCAATTTCCATTGCGTCATCAATCGATGGATATGCGTATCCACTGGAAATGCAGGAACTCCAAAAGCCTGCGCCATCACCACACTAGCCGTTTTGTGTCCCACGCCAGGCAGAGCCTCTAAAGCCTCAAAACTATCAGGTACTTGTCCATCGTGTTCCTCCAAAAGTATTTCTGATAATCGATGGATGGCCTTCGACTTGGCTGGGGACAATCCACATGGACGAATGATGCTCTTGATTTCTTCAACAGAAAGTAAAACCATTTCCTGAGGAGTATGGGCCTTTGCAAAGAGGAATGGGGTGATTTCATTCACCCTTTTGTCCGTGCATTGCGCACTAAGCAATACAGCTATCAAAAGCGTGTACGGATCAATGTGATCCAAAGGAACAGGCGTCTCAGGATACAATTTCTCCAACTCCGCCATGATGTAATCAGCTCGCTCTTGCTTCTTCATTCTCATGGCCATCTGCAGGCTTGATTTTCTACTTTTTCCATGTAGTAAAAGCTAGAAGTTTTACCATCTCTCCTAAGATTGACCAAATTTTTTTGATCGGTGAATTGATCAAAAAACAAGGTCTGCCGGATGGTAATGGGGTCTAACCATGACACATCAGCGGCTGTCTTTTTCATCTTGTCATCCGTCAATGAATCACTCTCCAAATACAGATAGACCACATCTCCCTCGCGCTCCATACCCAGGGGTTCTAAAGGTATCGGAACACCATTTCGGGCTGTTACTTGAAAAACTTCCTGCAAGTATTCAAATGCGGCTTTTTCAAACTGTTTAGGTTCTGAATTTTTGATGTTGTATTTTAATTCTATTTCTTTTTCTAAGTCATCGGTGAACACACGAATCGTACATGCTATGCGTGACGATTTCGGTTGCCATTCCAATAAGGTTTCTGAGAAATGAAACTGATGAGAAAATGAAAACCAAACCATGGCCACCAATGCCAACAAATATTTTTTCATGTGGGAAAATTAATTCAATTTCCTTGCGACAAAGCGCTAATTTTGAATCATGGCAAGGATTCTTTCATCGGCTGATAAAGCCAGTGTCGCGCAATGGGTGTCGGATGCCCAACACATTACCATTTTTTCCCACCAAAGTCCGGATGGTGATGCCGTAGGTTCGTCTTTGGGTTTGGCCAATGCGTTGATCAGCATGGGGAAAAAGGTTACCGTGATTTTACCCGATCAACTTCCAGCTTTTTATCAATTCTTGCTGGGTGCAGATCAAATTCTTTTCTTCCACCAACAAAAAGAAGCTGTGCTGGAGGCAATAGCCAAATCAGATCTGCGATTCTATCTCGATTTTAACCGACTGGATCGCGTTGGACAAGATTTGTCGCAACATTTGGAAGGCTATGCTGGTAATAGTGTCATGATTGATCACCACCAACAACCTGACTCGGTGGCATCTGTGTTGTTCTCTGATACAACATTCACAAGTACTTCAGAAATGATTTATCAGTTGCTGTTTCAAATGGATTGGATGGATTATCTCAATATGGCAGCAATGGAAGCCATATATACGGGCGTCGTAACCGATACAGGTTCCTTCCGCTTTCCCGTTGTGACCCATGAAACCCATGAAATGGTGGCCTTTCTGTTGAAGCGAGGATTGAATCATGCCAAAATCCACCAAGAAGTTTACGACACACAAAACTATAACCGACTGCAGTTGACAGGTTATGCATTGGGTCAAAAGTTGGTGTATCGACCCGAAAAAAAATTGGCTTATATAACATTGTCCCAGGAAGAGTTGAACAGATATCATCACCAGTCAGGTGATACAGAGGGACTGGTCAATCAGGCCTTGTCCATTGGAGGAGTGGAGATGGCGGTTTTCTTGCGTGAGGCTGATGAGCCCGGTATTGTGCGCTGCAGTTTCCGTTCCAAGGGAGACAAGGATGTCAACCTAATGGCTCGTCAGCATTGGAATGGAGGCGGACATAAAAATGCTGCTGGTGGTAAATTCTATGGCACGTTGCAAGAAGCAATCGATCAACTCGAAAAATTAACAGCATGAGGTATTTCCCTTTTCTATTTTTAGTCTTGATAGCTTGTGGTGATTCTCAACCTACCATTCCGTCTGATGCGGAGATTCAAGCGCAGTTGTTGGAGATGAACCAAGAGAAGAGTAAGGAAGAATCCACCTTGATTCAAAAGTTCATCGCAGAAAAGAAATGGGCCATGACCCACAACGGAGGCGGGTTGTATTATGAGATAACGGAAAAGGGAAGAGGTATTCAAGTAGAGAACGGAATGACCGTTGCCATCGCCTTCAAGGTTTTCTTGTTGGATGGAACACAATGCTATGAAACAATGGCTGCTGATCCGGTTCGCTTTAAAGTGGGTAAGGATCATGTCGAATCTGGCTTACACCAGTTGATGCCACTATTGCACAAGGGCGATCGAGTACGCGTTGTTCTCCCATCGGTATTGGCTTTTGGCTTTACAGGAGATAAGAAAAAAATCCCTGGAGATACCCCTTTGCACTACGAAATAGTTGTCTTAAATGACTAGGAGATTAATTGTTTTTTTAGCATTGTCCACTGCGTTTTTGCTCAATGGTTGCGACGATGGTCGCGGACCCTGGCAAGAGGAGCTCATCGCTTTTGGAGAAGGTGATGCCACCATAGGCAATTCTCACCGGGCATGGTCAATGGTCTTTTATTTGGATCAAAATCGGCATGTTGTGGACAGTCAATTTGTTTATCTTTCCGCTCAAACCGCGGTGCATCCGCCATTTCAAGAACGAATTAGTTTGTTGCACGAAGGAGATATCAAGGAATGGGAAGTTGTATCGGAAACCAAATTGAATTGCATTGAAAAAATTCCGAGCAATGCAAAGTGGCTGAGAGTACATTGCATTCAATTGCTGACAGAATCTGAATGGAAAAAACAGTTAATGGACTTGGTGCAGACCCAAGAATTGACCGAAGAAAAAGCAGTGGAATTTTATGCGCAAGAAGGGTTTGATGAACGACGTCCCGGTATGGCATGGCGATGGATAACCAGAGGTAAGGGAAATCCAATCCAAGATTCTGCTGAAGTTGTAACCCATATCGGAACCTCATTGCTTAATGGGCAATCAGTAGGCAACGCTTTTGTCCTTCAAGCCAAGAAAGGGCAGCCCGACCAATGGGCACCGGCTGTGCAATGGGTGTTGAAGTATTTGGCGGATGGTGATTCGGTTGAGATCATCGCCAAGTCAGAATTTGCCTTTGGCCATAGAGGTTCTGAGTTATTGGGTATCCCCGGCGGCACACCATTAATTTTTCACCTCAGGGTGCGTTCAAACCAATAAGGTTGTAACATTGTGCCATGATTGATTTGACACCCAGTGCAGACCAGTTTATCGAAAAAGGCAGTTTGCTCTTGGCAGAACCTTTTATCAGCGACCCCTTCTTTAAACGTACCGTTATCCTGGTTTGTGATCACGGCCAAGAGGGTAGTTTTGGTTTTGTATTAAATAACTACGTGGAAGTGGAGTTGTCTCAATTGATTGAGGATTTTCCGGATGATAAAATCAACGTCTCTATCGGTGGTCCTGTGAAGTCCTCTAATCTGTTTTATTTGCACACCCAAGGTGAAGCCATTCCCAATAGTGTGGCCATCATGGATGGACTTTATTTTGGTGGCGACTTTGATGTGCTAAAGGAAAAAGTAGTGAGTGGTGAAGTAGCCCTCAAAGAAATTCGTTTCTTTTTGGGATACAGCGGATGGGGAGTAGGGCAGTTGGATGATGAATTGCGAGAGAAAAGTTGGTTTGTCACAAAAGTCAACGCATCCACCATCATGCACTTCAATGAGAAAGACATGTGGCGGGGCATCATGAGAAAATTGGGAAAGAAAGGCCAACTCGTGGCCAATTTCCCAGAAGATCCAGAATTGAATTAATATGAAATTGTATCGACCCGAAATCAGATTCAGGGACATGGACGCCATGGGCCACGTGAACAACGCTACTTATTTTTCCTATATGGAACAGGCCCGTATTCACTATTTCAGAGAGCTCAGGGTAGAGAAATGGAACTGGATAGAAGAAGGAGTGGTGGTGGCCAAGAATGAATTGAATTACAAGGTACCCTTGTTCTTTGATGATGAGGTGGTCATCAAAACCCATTGTTCTCATTTGGGGAATAAAAGTTTGACGTTGGATTCATCCATCTATAAAATAGTCAATGGACAGGAGGTTTTAGCTGCATATGGCTTGTGTGTATTGGTGTCGTTCAACCACAAGACACAACAAACCCAGGATATACCTGGGTTTTGGAGAGAAATCTTGCAAAAAGATTTAGAGGAAAATCAACACTAGATTTTCTCTATCTTCATTCCTTGGTTGTTTCCAAGTACAATATAGTATTGTCCCTTGGCCAAACCACTGAGGTCTGCCCTCATGGTGTTTTTACCTTGCTTTACCAGGTTGCCTTGCACATCATACAATCTAAAATCCTGGGCCACCTTCCAACGCACTTCATCAACAGTAGGGTTGGGATAAAGCTGCATTGATTCAGCGTTCAAATCTTCAACGCCATTGGGATTGGTTCCATTGCTGGTTCCTGGAGTTACAGTGCTATTGGTGGTAAACTGAATCCAGTTGTTGTAACCGTCGTATTGACGGCCATAGGTGGTGTCACCGCCCATGAAATTCCATTGCACCTCGTCTACCAAACTGAAACCATCTGTGCTGTAAATACCAGCATATTCCCCACCATTGGATAAACTGAAATTGGCATGCAAGACACCTTGGTTCAAATCGGCATCACAGAAAAACAATTTCCAACCACCAGCAGGTATGGTAACACTATCGGGGTAGGTGGATGGAATCTGCCATTTGTTTCGGATATCAGGGTTGTCCGTCAAATAGTAACCACCCAAATTAATGGGTGTTGATAGCGGATTATAAATCTCAATCCAATCTTCAAATTCACCAATGTTGTCGGTGATGCTGGCAACATTCTTGGCCATGATTTCATTGATTTTTACGGCTGCTCCTGGCACCACAAATAAAGTGTTGGAGGCAGTAGGCGTGGGGGAAGTGAATATCATACTACTTACGCCTCCGTCCACATTTCTTCCCCAGCTTTGGTCGGTAGGGATACTTCCAAAAGTATAATTGTCAATCACTGTCGTTCCGTTGGGGGCTAAAATCTTTACGTTTCCTGTTGTACCCAAAGACAAATTCGTGTGCATTGCACCTTGGTTCAAATCGTTGTCAAACCATACAACGCGAAATTGACCCGCAGGAATGATGGTCTCTGTAGGTGCATTGGCAGGAATGGTGTAATTGGAGCCATTGGCCTGGATGATGTAGCTGGCCAAGTTCACTTGATAGCTATTGGGGTTGTAAATCTCCACCCAAGGTTCGTATTCAAATTGCAAGTCGTGAATGGTGTTGGTATTCACCGTTTGCAGCTCGTTGATGAAAAGCAATTCGCCGTTCATGTTGATGATCTCTTGGTTGTC
>CAZNVU010000131.1:0-5999 GCA_964576575.1 uncultured Chryseobacterium sp. | reverse complement strand
TACTCATTCAAAGGTGTATACAAGATTTACGACAAAGCATTAAACTTGTTTGAGTCATTAAAGACCAAAATCAATGATGAAGTGGTTACTGTTGATGACATCAATGACCCCAAGGTTGATCAATTTTGCGGAGAGTATGCACACCAATTGAGAGAAGATATTGAACTCATTGATTCTGTCTATGAGCCATTTGATGCAAAGCGCTATTTGAGCGGCGAATTGGCCCCAGTTTTCTTTGGATCGGCCATGAATAATTTTGGAGTTCAAGAGCTATTAGATAAGTTCATCGAGATTGCACCTTATCCCAAAGGAAGAGAGAGTGACCTCAAGTTCATTGCTCCAGAGGAAAAAAAATTCAGTGGATTTGTCTTTAAAATCCACGCGAATATCGATCCAAGACACAGAGACCGCATCGCATTTCTGAGAGTAGTGTCTGGTGTTTTTGAGCGGAACAAATTTTACAAGCATACAAGACTCGCCAAAGATTTCAAATATCCGAACCCTGTTACCTTTATGGCGTCAGCTAAGAATACTGTCGAGGAAGCTTATCCAGGTGATGTTATTGGCCTATATGATACCGGCAATTTCAAAATCGGCGACACCCTTACGGAAGGTGAGAATTTCCAATACAGAGGTATTCCCAACTTCTCTCCAGAAATATTCAAAGAGCTCATCAATAAGGATCCAATGAAATCAAAACAATTGGACAAAGGCATCAGACAGTTGACAGAGGAAGGAGTGGCTCAATTGTTCTTACAAGAACCCGGATCAAGAAAAGTTGTTGGAACAGTGGGGGAATTGCAATTTGAAGTAATCAAATACCGCTTGGAGCATGAATACGGCGCAAAGTGTGATTTTGAAACCAAATCATTCTACAAGGCATGTTGGATTACCTCAACAGACGATTCCAAATTGGGGGAGTTCAAGAGAATTAAGGGTAACAATATGGTTATCGATAAAGAAGGTCACGACGTTTACTTGGCTCCCAGTAAATTTATATTGGACATGGAACAAAATAACTACCCTGAATTGACCTTCCATTTCACTTCTGAATTTAAAATACAAACCGCATAGCATGCTTGACTTAAGAAGCGATACCTTTACCCTTCCATCAGAAGAAATGAAGGATGCCATGTTTCAGGCTCTTTTAGGTGACGATGTTTTTGGTGAGGATCCCACGGTTAATGAATTGCAACAATATGCGGCAGAGTTGTTCGGAATGGAGGCCGCACTATACTGCAGTTCAGGAACACAAACCAACCAAATAGCCATCAATGTTCATACACAACCCGGTGATGAGGTTATCTGTTCCAACTTGGCTCATATTTACATCTATGAAGGAGGCGGAATAGCTTTGAATTCAGGTTGCAGCGTGAGGTTGATAGAACAACACTTTGGAATGTTCACTGCTGACGATGTTGTAAAAAACATCAACAACAAAAACGATATTCATCTACCCCTTACACGCTTGGTATGCATAGAAGATACTGTAAACAAAGGCGGTGGAGCCATCTGGGATTTAGAAGAAATAAAAAAAATAAAAAAAGTCTGTGAAGTCAATGATCTAAAACTTCATTGTGATGGCGCAAGGTTGTTCAATGCATTGGTTGAAACAGGTGTTGAACCTCAGGAGTACGCCAAGCATTTCGATTCTATCAGCATTTGCTTGAGTAAAGGACTTGGTGCGCCTGTGGGTTCCTTGTTGCTGGGCAACAAAGCATTCATAGAAAAATCTCGCCGGCGCAGAAAATCATTGGGTGGCGGAATGAGACAAGCTGGAATCATCGCCGCAGCAGGACTCTTTGCATTAAAAAACAACGTTCAACGCTTGAAAATTGATCACGATAATGCAAAATACCTTGCCGAAATATTAAGTAAGCACAATGATATCAAATCCATTTATCCCGTTTCCACCAACATTGTTATTGCAGAAACCAAAGATGACCAAGGAGCAGCAGATTTCGTTGAGGAAATGCGAAGCAAGAATATATTATGCTTCCCATTTGGAATAAACAAGGTGAGATTTGTAACTCACTTAGGAATCAAAAGAGAGGACATAGACACCCACTTTTGATTACAACCTAACTATATCAATGGGAACATCAATTAATGATTGAAAGGACTCTCCTGCTTCTTCCATAAACTCATCTTCTTCAGTTACCACCCACTCTATTGTCCAATCTTTTCCTTGCTCTATTCCATTTACAATAGCCTGAATTAGCCATAAAATTGCCTTCATAGAGGACGAGTTAAAATAGTTTAACTCAAATCTGAATCTAGAATCAGGACTCAATTGATTTTGGTTGTCTTCAATCCATTGTATAAGTGGACGATAAAACTCAAAAGAATCAATAGGAGTTGACAATCCAGTGATACTCTGAATCTTTTGACCCAAAGAGAATTCGACCTTTGGCGTATTTGAAGAAGCTTGTATGATTAACTCACTCATCTCTCGTGCATTTTTTCAATTTCAATTCAACTTTACAATAAACATTGTTTGACATTCCCAATTTAGGTGAAATAGCAATTTCCTTCAAACAATCTTTACGCATGATTTGCAGTAACCCCAATCCAGCACCTCCCCTCTCATTAAAGGTGTTATTTGACAACTTCTGTCTGTACAAAACATCCAATTCGTCATCCGTCATTCGCTTGTAGCTTTCCACCTGCAACATCAAAACCTCCACATCATTCAATGTTGACTGATTAATAACAACGAAGCGCGCCAAATCTTCAGTCAACTCAACTTCAATAAAAACCTCAGATACTGATGAAGAATAACGAAAAGCATTATCAATTAACTCTACCAAACAATTCACTGAAATCTTTAAAAATCTCTTGTGCATATTCAGCAGCGAAGCTTCACTTGTAATTCGATTAATTACAGGCTCTGACTCAAGAGATGCCAGGTTTACTTGATATTTTACAGCTGACTGCTTCACTATTAGATCTTCATTCCTAAAATTACCAAATCATCCGTTTGTTGACTCTCCGCTTTCCATTCATCAAACAACTCATTCATTTGTGTCTTTCTGTCACTGAAAGATGTGTGCTGAACATCAGACAATCTTTTCATGATACGCTTTTTTGACAGCTTTTGTTTCCCCTCAATACCACCAAATTGGTGATAAAGTCCATCACTGAACAAATAAAGTTCATCCCCATCCAAGCATTGGTATTCAAAATTGATAAATTGAAGGCGTTCTTCAGACACATTTTCGCCAATTGAAATATGAACTCCCTTAAACATTTGAACCTCGCCCCTGCTCAATAGTATCAACGGTAAATTAGCTCCTGAAAATTGCATTTTTTTTGTAGTCAAATCCAATTTCATAATGGACAAATCGACACTGACAATGTAATTTCTTGATTCCGTCTGGGATAAACGCAGCACCAATCTTTGATGTAAAAGTTTAAGAACTTGGGCACAGTCTTCTTCTGGATTGTTTCTAATAATATCAGTTAATCCAAAATAGGTCATAATGGACAGCATAGAAGCACTTACACCATGACCAATACAATCAACAGCCGCTACAAAAACATTATTATTGACAGAAAAGACAAAAGGTAAATCTCCACTAACCATTTCTAACGGTCGGTGTATAATAAATCCATCATCAAAGTACTTTTTTAGATCAGATTCCTTTGGATACACCATTTCCTGAAATTTACTCGCGTATGAAATTCCTGAAACAATTTCGCTGTTCTTTTCACCCAACTCAAGATTGATAATCTGAATCTCTTTATTGTTCCTTTCAATTATCTTATTTTGAGTTCTTGTTTTTCTGAAAAAGAAAACAATAATCAAAAGAACCAACAATACAACACCCGTAAATAGTATTCCAAAAATTGACTGTTTTTTCCTAAATTCTATTTCCTTTTTATTCAATTCATCTTGCGCAGCCAGATTATCATTTTTTAATTTTAAACTCAAGTTCTTATTGGCTATCTCTTGCTTCTGAATGGTCAATTCAGAAATACTCAGCAAACTGGATTTTCGTTTATTTTCGAGCTCCGAAATTTGAAAACGTTGAGCTTCACTTATTCTTTCGGCCTCCAAATTTTGAATCCTATTGAGAACTCTTTCCTTCTCAATGTTCTCATTAGCCAATTCCAGTTCAAACCTGTATTTCTCTTGTTGCCTTTCTGACTCAAATTGAATCTTCTTTAGTTTATCATTTAACAACAACCGCTGTTTTTCAAAATTTTGAAGTTCCATAATTGCTTCAAACTCCGCGTTGGCAATTTCAATATTGAGATTTGCTCTTTTTAGTTTCTCATTTTGTTTGGCTAGAATTAGCTTCTCATTAATTTGATCAGCCTTTAACTTGTATTTTGCACTTCGATCAAACTCATTGTTCAATGCAAACAATTCCGAAAGTAAAAAAGCAACCTGAGATTGCAACGGCAAGTCATTAAGCTCTTCACTCATTCGATATGCCAAATTGGCCCAATCAACGGCTGACGAGATAGAATTCATAGACACTTTCAACCTGGCAATAAAAGCAGCAGAAATTGCTTTTTGAAAAGTATGATTTTGTTTTTCTGCGCTCAAATAGGACTTTTCAGCGATATCATAAGATCTTTCGTAGTTACCAGACCAATAATATGCTCTGGCAAGGTTCAATAGAATATAATTTTCTTGATTTGGCCATTTACTTTCACTGATTTGGGCTGCTTCATTAAAAAAGGAAACCGCTTTGTTATACTCTTTCAAATGGATGCACAATTCACCTGCCTTATTGAGAAGCATTAATAGTTTCTCTTGGGTAGCATCTTTCTCTACAATCGACATCAAATTAACAACTTGCAAATAGGCTTCATTATATTTTGCATTGGTTGTTTTAGCATCTAGCCACAATTCAAACAGACCCAAATAAGGAATAGGATTTTTATAGAAATCAGCTTGTTTAGATTCCAAATATTTGCTAAGCAATGATTCTGTGGCTTTTGATTGATTAACTGAAAGCAATGCCCTGGCCCAGGTCTGAATCAACCTCAACTCCTGATCTCTAGTCAATTTGCCTTTATCAAAAACCTTTTGCGATAAAGCTATTGCTTTTTCAGATACTCCATAATTGTAATAAATATCAACCATGGTAACACCCAAGTTACACCACAAAAATTCATCAATTTCTCTAACGCTCTCCATTGCCCGTGCAGCAAACTTCACTCCATCGCTCCACGTACCTGACCTTAACGCAACCTCTGAGAGTAACAAACAAGATTGAGCATACAACTGAGGATTATTGGTCTTTCTACCAAACTGCATCACTTGAAGGCCAATCCCAGTAGCCTCCTCTGTTAGGCCCTTTGTTAAAACTTCAAATCCCCTATCCAAACGCTCATTCATTAAAAAAAGAGAATCACTCCTTTGAGCAGAGGCAAAACTTGAGGCCAATAAAAAGAGTATGACAAATATTAAATGGACCTTTCTTATCATATCGTCATCAATAAAACAAATATTGAACAGAAAACTGAAGCTGTCGAGAAAGCAAAGGCATTGGATTCAGATCTAAGCCCGAAGCGCTTGCCACCCAAAACTCACTATTCAAAGCGTTTTTCACAAACAAATTGAGTTGAAGATTCTTACTCTTAAGGAACTGACCGCTAAAACCTGAATGAAGAAGTACGCCATTTGAAATTGGAGTAGAATTAAGAACTTGAAAAACTCCTTGCTTGACCCCTCCAAAAGAAAACGAGAAAGTCTTTGTTACGCGATAAGTGCCATAAAAATTCAATTTATAATGTGGAAAAGCGAAGTACATGTCTCCCATTTCATTTTGCATTTCTTTGATTAATGCGTGTTCAACATTTCGGTTAAGAACACCGGATGAGGTAAAACGAAATTTACTGTTATTGAAACGAGCCATACACTGAAGCCCTTCTGTCCCTATTAAATTTCTATTTACATAATTATCAATCCCCAATTCAGGATCAAAAACATACAAAATCGGATCAAAAATACTTGTTCTAAATACATTTGCCTTCAAATCAAA
>CAZNVU010000130.1:0-6044 GCA_964576575.1 uncultured Chryseobacterium sp. | reverse complement strand
GTTTAAATACGTATGGAGCTTCATCTCCGCAACAAGTCATGACATAACCTGCAACAGTATTTTTCTTCATTTCTACTCCGTTATCAAATAAATGAGCAATAACACCTATGGTCTCAGGAGCCATGACGAAACGATAAGTAAATCGTCGATTGGGCATTGCAGCTAATGCACGGTATAAAAAGGCCATGCACAATGGTCCACTGAGCTCATTGTTGGCCATGCTGGGGTGACACAAGTAGGTGGATAGAAGGATTTCTTCATCTGTTTCTCCCTTCAGCACAGCGTTACCAACGGTTATCGATCCATTTTCTAATTTGCTTTTAATGACAATTTTATAATTTCCGGCTGTTGGAAGATTTTGCAATTCATTCCAACTTATGCAAAATCCCCAGGTTTCCTTGTAATAAGAGGTGATATATGGAATGGCATCAGGTTGGTTTTCAATGGAGAATAAATGGGGTCTCAATTCTTCAAATGAGAGCTCTCCCTCAAATGGAATACTGTAATTGACGATGTGCAAGTTGTTTTCTTGGAAATCACATATTTTTTTCCCGTCCGGCGTTATGATGTATGCATCTTCAATGTTCCATTCTTTTGGTATTTCCCAATCAAATACTTGCATCCCGGTGGGATATTCTTTCAGCGTTAATGGAATTATCTCTTGAAGAATTTTGAATGACGATCTGAGTCCATTGCCACTGATACTTCTGCATATTGGCCAAAGGCGATCAAAATAGTTTTCTATTTCAGAGGTGTCGAATGGTAAGTTATTCATGCTTTTTCAGTTTGAGAAATCATAATGCGATGAATTCCAGGATTGTATTTTTGTACAATATGTTTTTTTATGACCTGAATCCACCCTGGCTGATTAATGAAATCAATTTCAGAAGTATCCAACATCAAGACCGTCAGTTCTGGATGTTGTTGAAAGTATTGTAAATACTGAGATTGAATATTGTTCAAGTAGTCATCGCTGATTTTTTGCTCGTAACTTCTGCCTCTCTTTTTTATGTTCTCTTGTAATCTTTCTATATTGACATAGAGGTAAACGATGATTTCTGGTTGAGGAAGGCTGTTGGATACAATATCAAACATTTTATTGAACAATAGCCATTCATCATCTTTGAGATTATTGGAGGCAAAAATTTGACACTTTGAAATGAAATAATCAGCGATAACTTTCGGCTGAAATATATCGCGATTGACTTCTTTTTTAAGCTGAGCAAATCGTTCAGATAGAAAACTAAGTTCTAAAGGAAATGCATATCGTTCAGCGGATTCGTAAAACTTGGCAAGAAATGGATTGTCCGCAAATTCTTCAAGTACAAGAGATGTGTTCCAATCTTGTGAAAGAATTTGAGCCAAAGAAGTTTTGCCGGAACCGATGTTCCCTTCAATGACCAGGTATTGATAGGGACAATTGTTCATATTGCCTTTACGCTAGCAACGTCAGAGCATTTTTTGAGCATTTCTGTGCTGGTTAATCCTGTAATAGGATGCTTTAAATCTGGAGCAATTTCGGCTAAAGGTTGCAGAATGAAAGCTCTTTCTGCTATTTTGCTATGCGGGACAACCAAAGGAGTTTCATGGGTCTCATTTTTGTAAAAGAGTACATCAACATCCATTTCGCGATTTTGATAACTTTCTCCATTTCTTTGTCGGCCGTAGTACTCATCTATCTCTTGGATTTCTTTTTCAATTTGAGCCAAAGTCAAGGGAGTTTTAACCGCTAATATTTGATTAAGAAATGGTGGAGTGCCATCAGCCATTCCCCATGCAGCAGTCTCATAAATTTTTGATTTAAGCACGACGTCTCCAATATTGAAATCAATAAAATCATAAGTCTCTTCAAGGAGTGCCATGCGATCTCCCAAATTCCCTCCAATGCTAAAAAAAACCAAATCCTCCATCATGGTTACGAAAGTAGCACCAAAAAACTGAAAAACGATTTAGATTCGTAGCATTAAAATCGAATTTATGGGATTTGGAAAAACGCTTTTGGCCTCGGCATTGGGAACATTAATTGCTTTTCTTGTTGCGGGAATTATTTTTGTCTTGTTTGTTATTGGATTGATTGCGGTTTCTTCAGGAGGCGTTGTTGAGCCAATGGAGAAAACAAGTGTACTCCAAATTAATTTGAATAAACCAGTTCTTGAAAGGGGTAATGAAAATGGACTAAATTTTGATTTCAATTCTTTTCAGAAAAAGGATGAGCTGTATTTGGATTTTTTAAAGCGCGATTTGGAATACGCTGCACAAGATGAAAAGATTGGAGGGGTATTGTTGATGGTGGGCGGTGTGAGCGGGGCTCCAAGTACTTTGAAAGATTTGAGAACTTTGATTGATAATTTCAAGAATTCAGGCAAATGGGTTTTGGCATATGGTGAGAATTACACTCAGGCTGATTACTACATTGCTTCAGCAGCCAATGAAGTGTACATGTATCCTACAGGAATGTTTACTTGGAGCGGTTTAAACGCTGAGGTGATGTTTTTCAAAAAATTATTGGACAAATTAGAGGTGGACGCGCAGGTTATTCGCGGTAGAGATAATAAATACAAGAGTGCGGTTGAGCCTTTTTTATATGATAAAATGTCAGAGCCCAATAAAGAGCAAATGAAGGGCATTATGGATGGCGTTTGGAGTGAAATGATAAATGCGGTAGTTAAGTCCAGAAAGTTAGATGCTCAAAAGCTAAATATTGCTGCTAATGAATTGCGTTATGTCAATGCAAAGAATGCAGTGGAAGACGGAGTTTTGGATGGATTGAAACACTATGATGAAATGATGGCCATGGTCAATGAGAAATTGGGAGTGGCTTTGACGGAAAAGATGCCTAAAATAGATTACGCTGATTACCACGAATTGAAACGAGATCCTGTGGCTGAAATGCCCGCGGATCATGCTGCTATTGCATTGGTTTATGCCATAGGTGAAATTCAATCAGGCAAAGGATCTGATGATGTTATTGGAAGTGATCGAATAGCGAGCGCATTGCGCAAAGCAAGGATGGATGACAAGATTAAGGCGGTTGTATTAAGAGTCAACTCTCCGGGCGGAAGTGCATTGGCCTCTGATGTGATTTGGCGAGAAACTGAATTGATTAAACAATCGGGCAAGAAATTGATTGTGAGTATGGGTGATTATGCAGCTTCGGGAGGTTATTACATTGCGTGTTCTGCGGATAAAATTTTTGCCAACCCTCAAACCATTACAGGAAGTATAGGTGTATTTGGAATCATTCCCAATTTTCAAAACATGTTGGATCATAAGTTGGGAATTACTTTTGATCGATATGAAACCCATCCTCACGCTGATTTCTTAAGTGTGAGTAAACCGTTTGATGATTTTGAAATGCAACGCATGAATGAAATGATTGTTCAGATTTATGATGATTTTTTGCTCCGAGTATCTCAAGGAAGAAAAATGACAATCAATCAAGTAGACAGCGTGGCTAGAGGTCGTGTTTGGACGGGATTAGACGCCAAAAAGTTGGGATTGGTTGATGAAATGGGAGGTTTGACAGAAGCGCTGAATTACGCAGCAAAGGAGATTGGTGTTGATCTAAAGGACAATGTTAAGGTATTGCCAGAAATGCAAGATCCATTTGAATCTTTGTTCAATGATGTAGCTGAAGCCAAGTCGGATCTCATGTTAAAAGAGATGGCTGGCTCAAATTATCCCATTTGGAAACAAATGAAGAACATGATGGACCATCCTGGAGTATATGCGCAGTTGCCAATGGTTTGGACTTGGAGATGATGCAAGATTTTGTAAGGAAGGAAATGGAGGAGCTCGAGCGAGTGGATGCCTCAGCTTTTAAGAATCAAAAGAAATTTCCCTTGGTGTTGGTATTGGATCAATTGCGAAGCGGTTTGAATGTCGGTAGCTTTTTCAGGACGGCGGATGCCATGGGTATAGAGGCTGTGTATTGCATCGGATATACTCCGACTCCTCCACATCGTGAGATTTTGAAAACAGCTCTGGGTTCTACGGAAAGTGTCTATTGGAAACACTTTGATGCAGTATCGGTGGCTCTACAAGAGTTGAAAGGTAATGGTTATCGAATCATTGGTTTGGAGCAAGTTCACGGATCCACATTTATGGATGAGGTTAATGAAATAACAGAACCAACAGCTCTTGTGGTTGGGAATGAAGTTTCAGGAGTAAGTGAAGAAGCCATAGGGTTGTGTGATGCATGCTGGGAGATAAGACAATTTGGAACCAAGCACAGCATGAATGTTGCAGTGAGTGGGGGTATGGCCATTCATCATTGGGTTCATTTGTGGAGAAAGGGAAATGGCTCATAAAAAATTGAACCTTCCTAGTAAAGTATGTTTGGTTTGCCAAAAGCCGTTTGAATGGCGCAAGAAATGGGAACGGGATTGGGATCAAGTAAAATACTGCAGTGAGCGGTGCAGAAGGACTTCTAAAAAGATGTCTTAAATCGTTAATTACAGCATACAATGAGGCTTTTTTGACTGTACTTTTGTATCCTTCATGAGCGAACAAAATATTGTACAGAAGCACTCCTTGGGTCGTGATATCGCCACCCTGTTCAAAATAAGATTGTCTTCTTTGGTCATTGTATCAGCCATTGCCGGTTACGGTATGGGTGCGGAAACTTGGGATTTGAGCGCTTTATCCTTATTGATTATTGGTGGCGTTCTCTTGACCGCTGGATCCAATGGAATGAACCAGGTGTGGGAAATAGAACTAGATAAGCTGATGCATCGCACAATGAATCGGCCATTGCCTCAGGATAGAATGACATTGAAATTGGCAACAATTCTCTCTGTTACAGCTGCGGTTGTTGGAGTTGGAATATTGTGGAGTGGATTAAATCTAGCTTCCGGTGTCTTGGGCCTTTCAGCTTTTGTGCTATATGTTTTTGTCTACACCCCAATGAAAAGAATTTCGAGCATTGCTGTTTTTGTGGGAGCGATTCCCGGAGCATTGCCACCGATGATTGGTTATGTTGCCGCCACCGGTAATTTTGGACTGGAAGCAGGGATGTTGTTTGCGGTTCAGTTTATGTGGCAGTTTCCTCATTTTTGGGCCATCGCTTGGGTGCTTCAAGATGATTATGCCCGCGCTGGATATAAGCTATTGCCTTTTGAGGAAGGAAGAAGTAAAAGGAGTGCTTTCCAAATACTGGTTTATACACTTTTTTGTATTCCCGTTTCTTTGTTGCCATGGGCCTTGCCGATTCATCAACCGATGGTAGGTAATGTAGCCGCGGTAATCTCGATACTCATGGGATTGATGATGTCTTATTATGCCTTCCGATTATTCAGAAGCTGTGAAATAAAAGATGCAAAATCTTTGATGTTTTCTTCTTTTGTTTATCTCCCTGTGGTGCAACTTGCGGAAGTATTTAATCGAATTTAAAATTATTGACAATGGAAGAGACCATGAAAAACAGAGAAATGGATGTTTTTGACTCCGTAACTCCTGAAGTTAAATTGAGAACCAAAAAGATGATGATGTGGTTTATCATCTTTGCTGTGGTTATGCTTTTTGGAGGTGTGACTAGTGCGTTGATTGTCTTAAAAGGCAAACTGATGTGGATGCATGTGAACGTTCCAACAGCTTTTTGGTTAAGCATTTTATCGGTTATTGGATCCAGTGCGACTATGTATTGGGCTGTTCGTTCTTTGAAAGCAGGAAGTGTAAAGAATGCCATAAGCGGTGTTTTTGCTACTCTGGTCTTGGGCCTTGCTTTTACAGGAACTCAGATGTCGGGATGGGCTGGACTAAAGGAAAAAGGTATGGGTTATACCATCACCCAAAATGAGCAAGGGATGGAGTCCTATAAATGGAACCCATTGGGGAAATTTACAGGAGAGTACGGGGTTGATTATTGGATAGAATACCGAAACGCTCCTTTGGTGATTTGGAATGGGGAGTTTTATGCAGAATCTGATGTGAATCATACACAAGCCAAAACAACAGAAGTGATGTCCACTTTTAATGCTTCAGGAGCGTTGATTAGTGTGTTGGTATATGTGCATTTGATTCACTTGTTTTTTGGTTTGATTTAC
>CAZNVU010000129.1:0-6116 GCA_964576575.1 uncultured Chryseobacterium sp. | reverse complement strand
CTACAGGGAAGCACTTGGAGGATACTACTCATTGACCCAACTGTTGGAAATCAAGTACCTGAAGGAAGATACTTGGGAAAAACTTCATGGGCAATGGTCTTGTAATGGAAAAGTAAAGCCCATTCAGGTCAACACAGCTGATTTAGAAACCTTAGCCAAACATCCCTATTTACAATGGACCCAAGCCAAAAGAATAATACATTTCAGAGAAGCTCACGGCCCATTTACGTCCATAGATGAAATAAAAAAGGCCAAAGCCATACCAGACACAATGTGGACTAGGATTATCCCCTATCTTGCGGTGGATAGCCTAACACGATGAATTTACAAGAAGAAATTAAAAAAACCGTCATTGACGTACCCAATTTTCCCAAGCCGGGAATCATTTTCAAAGACATCACTCCCATTTTTGCCCATCCTGATTTGAGCAGAGCGCTGATCGATCATGCCGTTTCGCTTATTGAGCCACTTCAAGTGGATGTTATTGTGGGTCTTGAGAGTCGTGGCTTTCCGCTTGGATTTGCCATTGCCCTAGCCATGAATAAGCCTTTTGTCATGATTAGAAAACGGGGGAAATTACCTAGGCCAACCCATCAAGTATCTTATGATTTAGAGTACGGATCTGCTGCAATGGAAATTCAAATCGGAGACATTAAGCCTGGTCAGCGCGTTTATGTTCATGACGACTTGCTAGCAACAGGGGGTACAGCCAATGCCGCGGCACAACTGGTTCAAAAGTCTGGTGGCGTTTTGGTGGGCATGGGCTTTTTAATGGAGCTCGCATTTCTAAATGGAAAAGAAAATTTAATGTTGTATCAAGTTCCTCTGCATACCTTTGCGCAACTTTAATGAAATGAAAATTTCAATGACAAATTTTCGAAAACATGAATTTTAATCGATCTGAAAATGAGCAAATGATTGCGCAAATGGTGCGTGATTTTGCAGAAAAAGAAATTCGTCCCCACGTTATGGAATGGGATGAAAGTCAAACCTTCCCACGTCCATTATTTGAGAAAATGGGACAATTGGGCCTTATGGGAATGTTGGTACCTGAGCAATACGGCGGAGCTGGATTGGGGTACTTTGAGTACAAAACAGCCATTGAAGAATTGGCAAAAGTTTGTGGTTCAATAGGTCTCAGTATGGCTGCGCACAACTCACTTTGTACGAATCATATTTTAGAATTTGGCTCAGAGGAGCAAAAGCAAAAGTACTTGCCCAAATTGGCGACAGGTGAATGGATTGGAGCATGGGGATTGACAGAAGCCAATACAGGTAGCGATGCCATGCGCATGAAATGCACTGCTGTGAAAGATGGTGAATATTGGGTTATCAATGGAACCAAGAACTGGATCACACATGGCATTACAGGAGATGTAGCGCTTGTGCTTGTGAGAACGGGAGAGTTGCTTGATTCACGAGGCATCACCGCTTTTATCATTGAGAGAGGAACACATGGCTTTTCAGGAGGAAAGAAAGAAAATAAGTTGGGTATGCGCGCTTCAGAAACGGCTGAACTGATTTTTGACAATTGCCGTGTCCATGAAAGTCAAATCTGTGGTCAATTGGGAGATGGATTTGTACAAGCCATGAAGATATTAGATGGTGGAAGAATTTCTATAGGTTCATTGGCGCTAGGTATAGCCAAAGGAGCATTGGAAGCTGCAGTGAAATATTCTAAAGAGCGTGAGCAATTTGGACAACCCATTTCCCAATTCCAAGCCATTGCATTCAAATTGGCAGACATGGCCACTGAAATTGAAGCTGCAGAAATGTTGTTGTTGGAATCATGCCACTTAAAAAACACCAAGCAAAAAGTTACTACCCTTGGGGCGATGGCAAAGTATTATGCATCAGAAGTGAGTGTTCGTGTTGCCACAGAAGCTGTGCAGATATTTGGTGGGTACGGATACACAAAAGATTTCCCCGTTGAGAAATTCTATCGTGATTCTAAACTTTGCACCATCGGAGAAGGGACATCAGAAATTCAGAAATTGGTTATCAGTCGAGAATTACTCAAGTAAATTTTAAGGATTTATCAATAGTTCCCATTGGCCCGAAAGGGCCAATGTCATTTCTATTCCCCCTTCACTCAAATTAAGCCTCTTTACCAAAACTTGATTAAAAGCGCCTATAATTCCCAACTGATCCGTCTTAATTGCTGACACTTTTTTATTGACTTCTAAAACAACAGTTGACAACATTCTCTGCAATCCAATTTGATTGTAGCTTTCCTCTTTCCAACGCTTCTGCATCAACTCCCACCCTATTCCTAACTCAAGAATTTTATTTTTGAAACCCAAATCAAAATCTACATTTTCTAAAATAATATTCTGACCCCGATCATCCAATACTGGATGTGCAGTCAAGTCAAATCGTACATTCTTCCGCTTTGCTTTTTCCGTCACGATATCCAATACTCCCTCCAATTGAATTGAACCATTGCCTTTTGAGAGCACGTTAATCTCTTTGAAAAAAATACTGGATCCTGCATCATTCAACGCCATGGACTTAGATTCCCATTGAGCCATTACTAACCGTTGAATGGCCTCCCATGTTAATGATACTTCCAATTCCCATGGAATTGATTTTTGCTCTTTTACGTATTGAAATTTAGGTGCTGGCTTGCTTCCTTTAGCCGGACCATTGGACCAACTCACTTGGGTTTCTAAACCAACACCTGCCACCATTCTTTTGTTCTTTAGTTCAACAGGACTCATGCTCACCAGTTGTGGCTGAATAATTATAAATTCATTTTTTTGTAATTCAATTCCCTCACTCAGTAATTGTAATGTAGGCTGATAAGGTTGAAGCAAGTTTATTTTATTCATTAATTGATCACCAGATTGCAATGATCCCGCTATTGCCTTTTCAAACTCTTGTTGCACCATTTTTGTAAAATCCATTTTGAAGAAAGTAAATTCACAAGGATCCAACGCTTTTAATTTCAGTGTTTCCGATCTTGTTTTAAGCTGAAAGTCGGAACCGATGGACCAAATAATTTTCCCCATCCAATTCATCCTTCTACTTTGCTCTTTTTGAACACCACAAGAAAAAGGCAATGTGGGCGACTTACATTGTCCATCATAACAAAGCGGACAATAACTACCCTCAATCCCATAAGACAAATTCATTTCAAAATACAACGTATTGCCCTCTGGTTTAAGATGTATGCTATCTCTTGAAACCGTATATTTTATTTGAGGTTCGCCGCATGCACGTGCATCAAAATTAGGCCAGGCCGCATTCCTAAATTGCCAAGGAATTGCATCATTCACTCGACGTTCCACTTTGGCCAATGAAATAGAAACAGGTAAATTTATATACGCTGATTTCAGATATCCCCATTGAATGTCGGGTTTAACAGTTTCCGTTACAGTTTGTTTGGACTGGCAGGCCAAAAAAACAGATACGGTTAAAACAAAAAGAAAAGATTTTCTATTCATATTGCAAAAATGAAGGAATCGCTCACATTTAACATCATCGAAATATCAAAAATTGACTAACTTTAAGCTATGGCACTCAACAGGGTTTTTTCTTGGTTCATTACCAAAAGGGTTCATCAAATAGACTTATTCAAAAAACACCCTATTGAGGTGCAAGATGAGTTGTTGTCTTATTTGATAGAAGAATCAGGAGCCACCCGATTTGGCTTTGAACACAACTTTCAGAAGATAAAGAATTCCGATGATTTCAGAAAAAACGTACCTATTAGAAGCTATGAAGAGTTCAGACCATACATTGATTTAATCAAGGACGGAGAGGAAAAAGTAACTTGGGACACCAAGATCAAGTGGTTTGCCAAAAGCAGCGGAACAACAGACAATCAGAGCAAATACATTCCAGTAACTGCAGAATCATTGGAGGAATGTCATTACAAAGGCGGTAAGGACTTACTTTCTTTGTATTACCACCTTAATCCACAAGCAAGATTATACGATGGAAAAACATTGGTTGTAGGCGGTGCATCCAAGATATCCAATGATCACTCTGGGAAACTAATAGGTGACCTTTCGGCAATCATAATTGACAATCTCCCCATCTGGGTTGAAAGTAAGCGCACACCAGCTAAGGAAATCGCCTTGATGGACAATTGGGAGGAGAAATTAGAAGCAATGGCTTTAGCTACCATGAATGATAATGTGACCAATATTGCAGGAGTTCCAAGTTGGACACTGTTGTTGTTGCAGCGAATTTGTGAGAAAAAAAAGGTCAAAACCATCAAAGAAGTATGGCCCAACTTGGAGTTGTACATGCACGGAGGTATCAGTTTTCTGCCTTATCGACAACAATTTGATTCCATCATGGGTGAGCCCATAAACTACATGGAAACATACAATGCCAGCGAGGGTTTTTTTGGCATTCAAGATGAATTGGGTAGCAATGAAATGTTGCTTATGCTGGATTATGGTATTTATTATGAATTCCTGCCAGCTGAAGAATGGCACACAATCGATAAAAAAGCCATTGGGTTGGCCGATGTCGAGATAGGTAAAAGTTATGCTGTTGTCATTAGCACAAACGGAGGATTGTGGCGATACTTGATTGGTGACACAATCCGCTTTACGTCGACATATCCTTTCCGATTTCAAATAAGCGGTAGAACCAAACAATACATCAACATAGCTGGAGAGGAACTTGTTGTAGAAAATGCTGAAAGTGCACTGTACAAAACTTGTCAAGACCACAATTGTCAAGTCACAGAATACACTGTTGGACCCATCATTACTACTCAATCAAGTCAAATAGCTCAGCACAATTGGATCATTGAATTTCTTAAAAAACCTGAAGACATAAGCCAATTCGCTCAAGATCTTGATCAAAATCTACAACAAATCAATTCAGACTATGAAGCCAAACGAAAAGGCAACCTGAATCTTCTGCCATTGCAAATAGAAATCGCACCTACCGACTCCTTCCTACACTGGATGAAAAGTAGAGGTAAACTGGGCGGTCAAAACAAAGTTCCAAGATTACACCCAACAGATGAATACATACAATCTATTCAAAATTTTATTCATAGTATCCGCTCATAGTATACTGACGATTGGCACAATGAATGCCCAATCCATTGGTGTGCAAATGAGTATTGATCATTGGGGAAATGTCTACAAATGGAGGGACAACTCCATAGAAAAATATGATGCAGTTCAAAATCTCTACTTCCGGAATGGCAAATTGACTTTTGGTAGAATTAGTAAACTAGATTTGGTTCAACCTCAAAAACCATTTGTTTTCTTTGAAGAAACGCAAAGAATTGTATTTCTAGACAACACACTCAGTGAACAAGGTGAACATCTTTCCCTCCAATCTTTAATTCCTCAATCCTGGATTACTCAGGTCTCTGGCTCAATCCTTGGAGGTTTCTGGTGCTACGACCACATGAACTTGCAAATTATCAGACTAGATAAATTTGGCAACGTAATCTTCACCATTGACAATTTACCTCAATTCAATCCACTTTCAGACTGGGACGTACTCGGCATGACAGAACAAAAAAACACATTATACATTTGGGACCATCAGAATCTATTTGGATTTGACCTTTTGGGCGGTATTTCTGCCCAGTATCCAGCAAAAGATGCTATCTATCTATTTGATCAAGAGAACATATATCAGCTAAATCATCCACATTTAAAGATAATTTCCCCCGTTACCAAGACGCTAAAAACAACCATACCTATTGAGCCATTCTGTATTTTTAAGGGAAGTATTGTATTGTGGGACAGGACCATCGAAAGCTTTTTGCTAGAATAATTTTCAACAATCCCCATTCAAAAGGGTTAATTCCGAGAGATTCCCCCTATTTTCACGTTTTGAAACCTAAACAAAATTTTATTACGTCATGCATATTGCGATCGCTGGAAATATCGGTTCCGGTAAAACTACTTTGACTACATTGCTTGCTAAGCATTATAAATACCTCACTCATTTTGAAGAGGTGGATGACAATCCATATTTAATTGACTTTTACAAGGATATGCAAAGGTGGTCATTCAATCTTCAAGTGTTCTTCCTTAAGAGCAGATTGGCTCAATTGATTGAGTTAAATAAGAAGGGTAAAAATGTCGTTCAAGACAGAACCATCTATGAAGACGCTTTTATTTTCGCTCCTA
>CAZNVU010000128.1:0-6144 GCA_964576575.1 uncultured Chryseobacterium sp. | reverse complement strand
TGATAAAGGTCAATACAGTTGTCGTTATTTGATTGTCTGTGGTGGTTTGCAAGCAGATCGTTTGGCCAAAAAAGACGGTGTGGATTTGAAAGAAAAAGTAGTTGGTTTCCGTGGTGATTACTATGAATTGGCTGATCATGCCAAGCACAAGGTGAAACATTTGATATACCCTGTGCCTAACCCTGAATTCCCATTCTTGGGCGTTCACTTCACGCGCATGACTGACGGTTCTATTGAATGTGGACCCAACGCCGTGTTCACCTTCAAACGCGAAGGATATGGCAAAACAGATTTCAGTTTGCGTGATACCATTGATGCGCTATCCTACATTGGAACATGGCGCCTGTTCATGGGCAACATGAAATACGGATTGGACGAATACAGAAGGGCTTTCTCAAAAAGATTATTCCTAAAAACGTTGCAACGCTTGATTCCAGATTTGACCATGGAAGATATTGTACCAGGACGTGCAGGGGTTCGTGCATTGCTGTTGAGAGAAGATGGTGATACGCGTGATGACTTTAGAATAGAGTACACGGATCATAGCATTCATGTTCTCAATGCGCCTTCTCCGGCTGCCACAGCCTCCTTGGCCATTGGGGACAACATTGTAGAGATGGCAGTGAAACACTTTGGATTGATATAAAACACAACAATATGAACTTAGCGGATCAAATCAACGAGGATATCAAAACTGCCATGAAAGGTGGTGATAAGGAAAAATTAATGGCCTTGCGTGATATCAAATCAAAAATACTTTTAGAAGCAACCAAGGATGGTTCTTCCGAAGTAACTGATGACAAAGTCATGTCTATCTTAACCAAACTCAATAAACAACGCATGGAGAGCATTGAGATTTTCAAGGCACAAGGTCGTGAGGATTTGGTAGAAGAAGAACAAAAGCAAGCAGCGGTGATTCAAGCTTATTTGCCTCAACCGATGAGTGCTGAGGAATTGGAAAAAGCCGTTAAAGAAATCATTGCACAAGTTGGTGCTTCAGGCCCCGGCGATATGGGTAAAGTGATGGGCGTTGCCTCTAAATCTTTAACCGGAAAAGCAGACGGAAAAGCCATTAGTGAAATGGTGAAAGCCTGCTTGGCTTCTTAATCTTATTTTGTACTGAATAACAACATCCACGACTGACTGTCGTGGATTTTTTTTATCTCCTCTTCCCGGGCCAACATGAGCGCATCGTGCATGACGACATAGGATTCATCTGTCAAAGCTTCAACCTCGTCTAAGACTTCCTTCAAACCATTAGCTGAACGAGTGAAATTCCAACCCCAACTTTTTTCTTTTAATTGAACCCAAGGCGTGCCCTCAGCAACCACCACGGGAAGACCCAAAAAAATTGCCTCAGCAATGGCATGACCATAATTTTCACCTCTTGTTGGTGCAAACAAAAAATCGCTTTTTCGCATCCAATCCGTGACTTCATGTGGCGGAAGATCTCCAATCCATTGGATAGACTTGTTGGCATTGGATACAATACAACGCTCAATTTTTTCTTGATAAACTGCATTGGCGGATGAGCCAATAATCGTCAACTGGCAATGTGATGACAACGGATGACTGACCCACCACTGCAGACCCTCCAACACACCCTTCTCTTCACTGAGGCGATTCACCATCAACCAACGATTACCCATAGAAACCGGACGCTCTTTGATTGGCGAAAGTGTTGGTAGATTTTCAGTGATTGAAACCTTTGTTTCATTTCCAAAATGCTGTTGAATGTACTTAACCTCTTCAGTGCTTGTCGCCTGCCAATGCAAGTTCTTAGTCCAACCCATCCATTTGATCACTGTAAGAAACAATCGCTTCTTGACCTGCTTGATCCTCATCGCATTGGGGTGGAGCATGCCACGCGGAGCCAAGACTACTTTTCCCTTAAACTTCACATTCCGCGCAGTCAAAATAGGTCGCCAGGTAAAAGTCCAAGAAAACATCGAATTCAAATACAACACCTCTGGATTCACCTCAGTGATCAATTGAGTGAAACATTCATTGGACAATCCATCGGATGCATACCACACTTTGACTTTTTCTGAAAAATCAATCCAACAATCGGATGCAACATGAGCATAGGGTTGATCATCTCCCCAATCTTTGTTGGTGGTAACGATATAAAATTCAAATGGTAGAATTTCTACCATGTTCTGGATAGAGCGTATGGGACCTCCAGCTTTATAACCTGGAGCAAACCATTGGGTCAATATGAGTACTTTACCATTCAATTTTATTCTCCTCCATCCAATAAGCAAGTACAATCCAATGCCAAAAATAATTCCAGGTATAGCTGTCATCACCATTGATAAAACCATCCCATTTTGTCTTTAAGGACAATTCTACTAATTGAGGCTGATGAGCGATTTTATTCAAGTTATATGTACAAAAGTCTTTCAAAGGCCCTCTCATCCATAGTTTCCATGGAAAAGCAAAACCTTTCTTCTTGCGATTATAAATATTTTCAGGAATAAGATCCTTACATGAATCGATAAGCAACTGCTTAGGGAATTTTCCTCGTTTCAATGCGTCTGGCAAAGCAATTACCTTCTCCACCAATTGATGATCTATTAAGGGAACCCGAACTTCCAAAGTGCTGGCCATGCTCATTTGATCAGCATCGCGCAGCAAAACATGCTGCATATATGATTTCATTTCTGCGATGGATAGACTACGCATTAAGTGGCTCCTTGGATTGTCTGTCCAGAAATCAGATGGAAATGGCAGCGGATCCTGATGGGGAATTATACTCCTGTCCAAAGCATACAAAAACCGATCAGACCATTTCCCTCTGGAAAAAATCACTTGCAACTTCTCTTGCTGTATAACATTCCAGCGTTGCTTGATCAAAGAAAATCCTGGGATACTTTTCAATTGAGGCAAAAATTTCCTCCAGTATGCAGAGCGACAAAGTCTTTCAAAAATGGGATACCCTCCAAACAACTCGTCCCCTCCCAAACCTGAAAGCGCCATCTTAACGCCCTGTTCACGGGTGACTTTGGAAACAACAAAACTATTTACACCATCCAATGAAGGATGATCCATGGCCTTCAAAGCAGGCTCAATATTCTGTAAAAAATCTTCTGGTGAAAGAACCAAACGAGTATGAACCGTTTTGTATTGCAATGCAATTAAATTTGAAAACTCACTTTCATCAAACTCAGCTTCGTTGAATGCAATAGAAAAAGTCTTAATGGGTCGCGGAGACATCTTTGCCATCAAGGCTACTACAATCGAAGAGTCTACTCCACCTGATAAAAAAGCACCAAAATCTACATCCGCGCGCATGCGCCAAGCGATGCTTCGCTCCAGTTCCTGCCTGACCATTTTTTGAGCGGCTGCAGCAGAAGTCTCATTCAATGGTTGAATGTTATTCAAACTCCAATATTCATCAATGTTCACCTCTCCATCTTTGGTTACAAGCATCCTATGCCCTGGTGGCAAAGACATAATACCCTTAACAATTGTATGCGGATTCCACACTGTCTGATAAACCTGGTAAGTGAGCAATGCCGTTTGATTCAATCTTCTCGGAACCCAATCAGAAGCCAAAATAGATCTGATTTCAGAAGCAAAAAGAAACGAACCATCTATGGTACTATAATACAAAGGCTTTTCTCCAAGACGATCGCGAAATAGATGCAATTCCTGTGTTCTTTTATCCCATAAGGCGATGGCAAACATGCCGTTCAAATGTTGAACGAAATCCAACCCGTGCTTCAGATATGCAGCGATGATAACCTCAGTATCAGAATTGGTTTTGAAAGAATAGAATGACGATAATTCAGCTTTCAATTCAATGTAATTGTAAATCTCGCCATTGAATACCACCACGACATTTTCATCAGATGAAAACATCGGCTGATGGCCATCCATGGAAGTATCAATGATGGAAAGACGTTGATGTCCAAGGGAAATTGAATCATCATGAAAAACGCCACTATCGTCATTTCCACGATGAAGCATGGCATTCATCATCCCGCGTAATGGGATCTCACGATTACTGACCGACTCTTGCCTTTGGACAATTCCAACTATTCCGCACATGATTAGTCACCAATTATTTTATTGGCCGCCAAGGACCATGAATCTAAAACTAACAATCTTGCCAACATCTTGCTATGATCAGACATCGATTGCCTCAGCTCAGGGGCCAATTGACTGAATCTCCTTATCCCTTGAATTATCGCGGACAAGTCTCCCTGATCAAACACCCATCCATTTTTGTCATTTTCAACAAAAGCATCGGCAGCGCCAACAGCATCTGACACCAATAAAGGCAATCCAGCAAATGCTGCCTCATGAACAACCACGCCCCATGGTTCATACAAGGACGGCAACACAAACAGATCCATCTTTTGGAAAATCACAGCCAATTCCTCAGGCTGAACAAATCCGTGATAAGTGATATTATGATGCAGAGGACAATCATTGGCTAACGGACCTGTGCCACAAATATGAAGATGCCAATTCAGTGAAGGGTGTTCCGTTAAGGTCTCAATAAACCGAATGATCAATGGTAGAACTCCCTTTTCGTGTATCAACCTACCAGCAAAAACAATATTCAACGTGGTATCGTTATCTGAGCGTTTCAATCTTGGCTGATCAAAAAGCAATTGATCACCCACATAAAAATGTTCAAATATCTGATTGGACTTAAAAAAAAATTTAAAAGCCAATGCTCGTTGTCTATTTCCGGGCACCCAAGCTGAGTTAAAGTGTCTAATGATCTTAAAGTACAACCAAAATCTTCCCAACTGCATCTTCCAAGAAGGTTTCCATTGAGTGTCAAACAATATGGTTTTTGGGATTCCTCGGTGTGCTTTTACGATGCTATTGTATTCTTGATCTCCCCAACCAGCCACAAAGAAATGTTGTATTTCGCGCCAAAAAACATCTTGATTATCGTTCTCAAGAAATTCTTTCTTCTCAACCCAATTTATATTGACATCCAATGTCCACTGAAATGGCGCTTCTTGATTGGCAGGCCAATACACCACCCAAACTTCGCCGTGGTAATCTTTTCTCCAATACTGAATGCAGGATACAAAATACCCCGACAACTCACGCACAAGAAAAATCACTTTCTTAGACATTGGGTTTAAATTTAAACTCCTTCACTTCAGGAAGCTTTTCTTCTCTGTTTTTTTTCTTTGAATAATAATATAGCCAAAGAAAAAGAGGGAAGCCACAATAATAATAATTTCCTTGACGAAGTAACTGTAAAGAGATAATGAGAAAACAAGCATTATTGATAATCCAATACTCATCATCAACAGCAAAAGGCTTAATAAGCCAATTAAACAGAAAAAAAAGTCCAAAAAGCAGTAGGCCGGCTAAACCCGTTTCCGACATCAAACGCAAGGCCATGGAGTTGGCGTCAGCCTTATTGAATTCAATATCAACCACACCCTGCATATTGGTAAGGGAATAATTATTAAATGCTGTTTCGTGCGACCCTAGGCCAGTGCCAAATAATGGATGTGCTTTAAAATTCTCCGTCGCAATGTGCGTATGATTATACAACACAAAACTACTTCCATGAATATCATAACTGTACACGTTACCCGTGTTGTAAATCTCAAAGGTACCATCTACGCGATCTCTAAAGTCAACAACATTGGTATAGGCATAATTAAATCCAAAGAACAAAACAGGTGCAGCTATTAAACCATAACGAATAAAACCAGAGTTAATCACCAATAAAATCAACGTCAATACAATACCAAACATACCAACACTGCTTCTTGTTAATGGGTATGCAATAATGATTAAAACACTTTGAAAAACACTAATAAATACGGGAGACTTTCGATTTAAGATATTGTAAACGGCCACAAAAAAAGCTGGAGCTATGGATGAGGCATAGTAAGCGGGTTCAGAGAAAAGAGAATTAACTCTTATCCCTCCCTCACCTACAATAACACCCCATTTATTAAACAACCATCGGTAATTGTAACCAGGGGAAAATCCTACTTGATATGTAACATATTGAACCAATCCAATGATACTGACCACTAAGGCACACTTCACATAAAACCTAAAAATCTCCTTAACGTCAAAATCAAATTCTCTCATTACAAACTCAAAAAAGGACAAAGACAGCAAAAAAGCCACCGTCACTTTATTCAATTGCTG
>CAZNVU010000127.1:0-6145 GCA_964576575.1 uncultured Chryseobacterium sp. | reverse complement strand
AATCTGGACACATTTAAAATTTTCTCACCTTTTTTGAATTCATTCAGCGGTAAGCCTTTCCCTTTGGATCAGTGGAATCATTTACAGGATTACTCAAAAGAAATATTTGACTTGATAAAAGAAGAAGATGTTATCCAGCAGCTTCGAAAAAAGAAATTACAATTGTTTCTCATTGAAAAAGCTGGTGATGGCAAAATACAGGTGAACATGATGAATATTATACTCTACTCAATGCTGTTCAATTTGAATCACATAGAAATTACGATTTTGTGCATTTTTATTTCTCACCTACTCATATTTATAGAAGCGGGATTAGATACTGATGAAGAGGCATCCAATCGTTCCACCATAGACAATTGGAACACGAATGGCAACTGGGGTAAGGTGGTCAACTATTATTTATCGTTAGCAACGCATAAGTATGAGCCATCCATGAGAAATATTGATTTAAAAAAATGTTTGGACTTTTTAATTGAGGAAGATGGTATACGCCTGTATCCATTTGAATTCAAAGTAGCGAAACTCGATGAGTTGATTCAATTTAAGAATGAAAAGATGCGCACAATGATCAATGAATTGAGAAAAAAAGAAAACTCCAATGAGCTAATTCAACAGCCATGATAAACGGATTTGTCCTTGATATCGAGAATACTACAAGAGAAGATGTCTCGATACCACTTTTCAAAGAAAAGCAATTGCCCGATGGTATATCCATCCAATCCATAAGGGGTGAATACGATTATGAGTCTCTTGTACTGATGGCCAAAAATGAAAATTTTATGGGCTGTTGTTTTCAATCCGATTTCATTGCGAAAATACAAGTGATTTCGCCAGAGGTTATTTATGACCTTGATTCTAGAGTTGTTGCCTCGGACAACAAAATCATCCTCGATGGCTTCGATCAATATCTTTCAATCGTTGTTCCTGCCAATAGCATGGGGTTCTTTCAGTTGTTTCCCTTCATCCAAGAGTAATAACTGAAAACCATTTAATCTTCCGAACATTTTATCACCTAGGATCCTGAAAATCCTCCATTTGGATAAACTTCTCATCTGTCAGCGTGTGCATAAACGCAACAATGGCCTCCATTTCTTGCTGTGTCATCCTACCCTTTTGAGCGGTAAACAAATTGGGATCTAGGTTAGCGGTATAACGGAAACCGGTGTTGTAATGCTCCACACATTCCAACAATGTATTGAATCTGCCATCATGCATGTAGGGCGCTGTTAAAGCTATGTTGCGCAAACTGGGGGTCTTGAACTTCCCTTTGTCCGCTGGATTCCAAGTAATCTTAAACCTACCCTCATCTACTGGGATACTATCTAAACCAGTGTTGCGAAAAGCGAAATCAGAAAACGTTGAACCCAAGACATGGCAATGATTACAATCTCCTTTATTCATATCTGTAAACAGATCTAATCCTTGCAACTCCAACGGCGTAAGAAAAGCCTCGCCTCGTTTGTACTGATCATACTTTGAGTCCCCGCTGATCAAGGTTCTCTCAAATTGTGCAATGGCTTTAACCACATAAGGAGTGGTTATCTCATCAATACCAAATGCCTTCTTAAACAAATGCTGGTACATGGGTATGGCTTTAATTTCTGACAATGCATTGGCCCAGGTATCATGCATCTCTATGGGATTAATAACAGGATCTAGCGCTTGGCTTTCCAAATCAGGTGCGCCACCATCCCAAAAAAAAGAAGACTGCCAACCCAAATTTATAAGTGGCATCGAATTTCTTGTTCCTTCTACTCCATCAATACCAACACTGTATTTCTGTCCATCCGTAAACCCATGTTGCTGCAAATGACAACTGGCACAACTTTGAGAATTATCACCTGAAAGAATTGGGTCATAGAACAACATGCGCCCCAAGTAAACACCTTCCACAGTCAAGGGATTGTCCGCCGGTATAATCATGGCAGGAAGCCCTTTGGGGATATTCAATTGATAAGGCGTTGCGTGATGCTCACTCGCTTCTTCATTCTTGTAACAACCAACAATGGATAGAACCAGACCAAAAAAGAAAATCAACCTCATCTTCATGGTCATCTATTTAGTTAATGATGGAAAAAGACTGAGAAATGTTGGACTTCATTTGCAAAATCCATGGCAAATCATTGGGGCCAGTACTTTGAATAACGTTGTTACCTTCAAAGCCAATGTTGTTCACTGCGGAATACATTTTGTTCAAATCAAACTTCACATTGATATTAAACTGCTTTTCATTCTCCAAATGAATATCTACAGGCAAGGTAATTGGTGTAAATGCTTTCATTGTTCCATAGTGGTAAAGAAGAGGTTCAGAGGTACCAGTGGAACTTAAAAACTGCCCCTCATGCTTTAAGAAAATATATCCAGTGCTCCAGGTCCATATCATGCCATATACAGGATCTAAATCACCAGCTTGATCACCTGAAGTATTGTGCAATTGATCAACTCCCAAGGCAAAAATGATCTTATTGAAGTGATTGCTGCTCAATCCTTCAATACTTGGATTAGAAGAAAAACCGCGGCGGTTGACATCAAACTCATCAATCAAGGAGTGCTCATTTAAGTACAAAGTATCGCCAGCATCATTGACCAATGCTGCATGTGAAATGTAATACTTGAAAAGATCTAAAGAAAAAGGCTCACCTCCGTCTCTGTTATAAAAATGACCAGCGACAATAGCAGAATCACCTACCCTGTTAAGAAAGTTGACACGAACTGAAGGTGGATTCACCGTCACCACTTGCTCCTCTTCTGTCTCTTTGTCTCGGCAGGATACAAGGATTACAGAGAGCGAGAAACAGAGCGCATGACAGAGCGAGAAACGGAGCGGGAAAGATAAAAACAACCGTACCTTCATGAAACTATTCAACCACAATCTTGAATTCATCATTGTTTGATTTAAGTAAATAAAAACCTGAGGCACAAATATCGCTCAAGTTCAATTGAACATATTGATTTTTGGGCAAATTAAATTGAGCCAAGATGCGACCTTGGACATCAATCAATTTCCAATCGTTTGCATTCCCTGTCCAGAGCGTGCAGACATCTTGAACGGGATTGGGGTAAACCTTTTTAAAGTTAGAGAATTCATTGACACCAATGCAATTGTTCACGGTGAACGTCATTTCATCAAAACCGACACAACCATCGGTAGTCACAATGGTAACGGAAACGGTGTGATCACCTACTCCCCATTCCTCTGCAACAATCTCCAAATTGTAATCGGTGTTACCATTGGACCATTGATAAATGGCTCCGTCATAAAAAGGTGCCTCAAGGCTATAAACATCATTGATGCATAAATCATTGATTGCACCTAATTGAACATTTAGTTCCCCATTGGATTGAAGTTGGAAATTTTGTACAAAAACACAACCTCTGTCATCTGTAATATTGGCGGTATAGGTACCTGCAGTCTGGTCAATAAGACCTGACCCAGGTAACGTAACTCCATTTGCATCCGTCCACACGGTGCTGTATGGAGCAGTACCTCCCACAATGTCTAAAGTTATAGCCCCATCGGGTGTGTTGGCGCAAGAAGGAGATGTAATGGTAGGTGTAATATTCCACCACAATGGCTCAGTGACTTCATAAGTTCCGGAACCTGACCAACAAGCAGTATTTACTTCAACCGTATAAACACCAGGAACTAGGTTATCAATTGACCAAGCATCTGAAACAAATCCAATATTACTGGACCAAGTATATTGAGCATCCACTCCCATATCCTCAATGTAAGGTTGTATGTATCCAGTGGGGGTTTCACCTTTATTTACAGGACACCAAACGGGAATTACCAAGGCGTTCAATTGATAGTTCACTGCTGTGCTGTAGGCATTAATGAAGATATTTCCAGTGGCTCCTTCCCATCCATCTAATTGCACAAAATAACGGTAATTGGTATCCAGACAACTCACTGTCAATTCAGAAGCATAATACTCACCATTGCCGCATCCCCCGGGCATATCATCATTGGAGTTTACCAAAACAAAACTGTTCCAATCCGAACAATCATTGGTTTTCCATAAGGCCATTTGCGTGTCCACTCCATTTGTTGCATCGCACGTAGAAATGCGATAGGCTTGATTGGGTTGAAACATCAACTCCACCCATAACGAATTAGAGAGTCCTGCTTCGCACCAAGATCCTGGCGTGCTGCACTCCAAACCGTTGGGTGCAACTTCACCAATAGACACTGTAGCAATCGCATTATTCAGGGCTAATCCTTCTTGATCTGGATAAAGTTCAAAAGCTCCGCAAGGAGAATCTCCTTCAACCAAGGAAGATTGTGTTGTATTAAAAGTAAATGTGTTACCGAAATTTGAACCTGAGAATGCTGCCCATGAAACGCCATCGACCAAAACTTCAAATTGAAGTCCTCCGTCCCCGTAGCTGTCTGTGAAGATAATATCGTAGGCTCCCTGATCTAGGCAGAATGGGCCCTCTGTAACGGTGGACTCTGCTGGATATCCATCCGGTCCTGCGTCAGCAGCAATGGCCTCACACCCCACATTCAAATTGGCACCTTCAAACAAAACACCAGTGCCACATGGATTACCCGATGGTACCAACTGCCAATAGTTTTCGTAAGGCCATGCATCCGTTTGCATCTGCACAATAATTTCAACTTGACCTGCGGGACATTGACCCCAGGTGAGTGTCTGGCTCATCACAATCATGAGCATTAACAATCCTTTCTTCATGCTTTGGTGTTTTTCCAAAAATAAGTCAAACAGCTTAACCTACCTTTGTATAATGAGTTCTATTATTCAACCTGGTAAAATCCAAACACTTCTGGTTCATTCGATCGAAGGCAAATTTGTTCATCTCGGTGATGAACATGATCAAGTTCCGCTGCTGAGAAGAGACTTCCCTGGACAAGCTGAGGAGGGTAAGGAAGTTACCGTTTTTACTTTTTTTGACAACAACAAACAATTGATTGCAACTACACAATTGCCATCTATAGAGGTGGGTGACGTAGGAAGTTTTAAAATTAAGAATACCAACACCATAGGCGCCTTCATCGATATCGGTACTGAAAGAGATATCCTCATTCCGTTCCCTGAGCAAAAAGATGAGTTAGAAGAAGGACGATGGGCTTTGGTCATCCTTCTGTATGATGAGATGAGTCAGCGTGTATTTGCATCAACTAAATTGACCAAGCACTTGAAAAATCACTACATCCCCTTTGAAAGAGGTGATGAAGTGGACATGATCATCGGTGAGCGAATGGAGTTCGGTCGTCGCGTCATCATTGAAGGAAAATACTTAGGTGTATTATTCAAACAAGAAATGCTAAGAGACTATGGAGAAGGAGATAAGTGCAAAGGATATATACGAAAAATTGAAGGAACTGAAATTACGGTCAGTACTCAGAAAGAAGGAGTTGAGTTGATAGAAGAAGCCATGGAGCGCATACTATCTGTGTTAGAAAACAACAAAGGGTATTTGCGATTGAGCGACGAGAGTGAGCCGGAAGAAATCAAGCGATATTTGACCATGTCAAAGAAGACGTTCAAGAAAGCTTGCGGACAATTGTACAAAGAACAAAAAATTACCCTCACTGATCGCGGAATACGCTTGGGTGGAACCACAAGAATTCAGGAAGGAGATGGCGAAGTGAAACCCTACCGCAAAAGAATTACCGTCACAACTTCCGAGCGCAATACCGTTGGAGGAAGAAGAAACAGAGAAATGGAAAACAGAGGAGAGGAAAGAGGGACTTGGAAAGAGGAAAATGGGACGAGGAAAGAGGAAAGAAGTCATGGACGGGATGAAGGAAATGAAGAAACCAGGAGCTTTGAAGATCAGATGAGTGAGGGGCGTTCAAGAGGAAGAGGAGAACGGGATAACAGAGCTGGAGCAAGGAGCGGAGAGAGAAGAAGTTATGGAGACAGACCTCCAAGAAGAGAGGGGGATGGAGAAAGAAGAAGCTATGGAGATCGGGATAGCAGAGCACGAGGTGAGAGCGGAGAGCGTGACAACAGAGCGGGAGCAAAGAGCGGAGAGAGAAGAAGTTATGGTGACAGACCTCCCAGAAGAGAGGGGGATGGAGAAAGAAGAAGCTTTGGAGACCGAGATAACAGAGCAGGAGCAAGGAGCGGAGAGCGTGGTGAAAGAAGAAGCTATGGAGATCGGGACAACAGAG
>CAZNVU010000126.1:0-6474 GCA_964576575.1 uncultured Chryseobacterium sp. | reverse complement strand
TCCATCTATTAAAACAAGTGAAGATCGCGAACAATTGTGGGAGGCATTGCTAGACGGCAGAATAGATTTCATCACTACAGATCATGCACCGCATACGTCAGAGGAAAAATCAGGAACTTATGTGCAGGCCTTATCTGGAGCACCGATGATTCAACATGCGTTGCCGGTGATGTTGGATTTTGTGAATGAGGGAAAATTATCGCTTACTACTTTGGTAGAGAAGATGAGTCATAATCCGGCGATTGTTTACAACATTAAGGATAGAGGATTTATCCGGGAGGGATATTATGCTGACTTGACTTTGGTTGATTTGAATGATCCGTGGGTTGTTGATAAAGACAATATTTACTACAAATGTGGATGGTCACCTTTGGAAGGTCGTGAACTTCGTGCTCGGGTTATTAAAACATGGGTAAACGGCAGGTTGGTTTGTGATGAAGGTGCTCTAGTGAAAGGGGTGGCAGGCAGACCTTTGGAGACCAAGTTGACAAGTATGCCAAATTGATTTTTTTTATAGAAGCTTTCTACTTGGCGTTTACATTGTATTTTTCGTTTTTTTATTTTTATGCCCAAGCCACGATACCAACTTCGCACAAGCACCATACCCCAACTCTTGGAGAAGTTGCAAATAGAAACAGGCATCAAGTTATCTGCACATAGTGATGCCATTTCCATAGCAAAATGCATCCATACTAGAGGCTACCAAATTTCTCCGCATACCATTTCCCGTTTGGCTGGATTTTTTACATCAACCACCAAACCATACTTATATAACATCAATGCTATCGCTCATTTCTTAGGTTATCAGGATGTTTTCGATTTCGAAGAACATTGGGCCAGTAATGATCAACAGTACATGCAACAAGCACTAAATGAATCTCTGGCGCTTGCAGCGTTTGAATCAAATGATCCCAAGCTATTTATTCAGATATTTTCACAGTTGATTCCTTTATCATGGCCTCACATGCGTCTCGTGCAATTGTTAGGTATGGAGTTTCGTTTGCAAAGTAAGAAATCAATATCCTTTTTGAATGCCATTGAGAATGATGAAAAGTCACGCTTTCTGTTCTTTCATTTTTTTGTAGATGAAGACAATAAGGGTAATTACTTTTTGGATGCGATTGAGCGAATTTTTTTTATGAAGAATGTATCTCGACAAGAGCGATTCTTTTGTGAAGAATTTGCCATGAATAAGTATTTTGAGAGTGGGCAATGGGGCGTAATTCCAAAACGAAAATTTAGGAAAGTTTTTGATGACTGCATAAAACCTGAGTATCTGGATTCCGCTCACCTTCTATCACGTTTGTTTATTAATTTTATCTATAACAATTATTTTTCTAAAGGCTTGTCTCAGTCGGAATTGAAAGCCTTATTGGATTTGGGTTTGAAGCATTTATCTGATATTGAACATGAGCCCTTCCGCATTGCATGGACAGGCAGGATGGTCAAAGCTTTTCTTTTTATTGGTGCTGAAGATATCATGGTTCGGAATGAATCTTTAAAAGATGAGGTATTGAGGGTTTTGAGAATGGAAACTTTTGATTACGAATTTCAGTCCATTCTGCAATTCGCTGCCATACGATTAGGTTGGATCAATTCCAAGGAATTGAAAAGTTTTAAACGTGAGTGGCACAATTCAATTCTACAATCCTCGGCTTGGGATTTGATGTCAATGTATTACGCTGATGGAATAGATGAGTTGGATCGCAAAGACCTCCTGCGAAAGGCTTTATTCTTATCTGAATTGACAAGGAATAAATTGATGACGCAATTGATCAAGCGGCTCGATTGATTTTATTATAGCTTATTGTCTTAGCTTTGAGATATGATTTTCAATGTTGAGCTTGATACTCAGAGATTAATTTTAAGGGGTTTCAACCAGGTATCTTACGATAAACTTTTTTTGTTGGAGGAAGATCTGATTATTGAATTGCTAGGTCTTTCAGGAATTGAAGAGTTGGCTTTTGAAAAGGAAAGATACAAGGGCGGTTACAGCACTTACAATTTGACCATACAGTTTTTTCAACTGGTTGCAAAAGAAGACAACCGTTTTTTGGGATGGTGCGGTTACCATTCTTGGGCTAAGCAGCACCAAAGGGCGGAAATTTTTTACATGCTCAAAGAAGAGGGGGACAGAGGAAAGGGAATAATGTCAGAGGCCATGAAGGCAGTCCTAGAGTATGGCAAGCAGGAAATGGCATTGAGAAGAATTGAAGCTTTTATTGCCATCGATAATCCTGCTTCCTACAAACTGGTTGAGAAGTTTGGTTTTCAAAAAGAGGCCACCATTCAGCATCGTTATCAATTCGGTGATGAAGTGGATTGGGATTTTATGTATGCGTGGCTCAGAGAGGATAGCAAATAGTGCATTTGATCTGAATTTGTCTCCTTTTGCATCCAGAAAAGTATTGCAAGGTTAGTCACCTGAAACATGCGAACCTTCAACAAAAAAAGTATGATTTTCAAGGATAAGGTTTTTGTTGTAACTGGTGCTGGCAGCGGAATGGGTAGAGAGTTGGTTTTACAGCTAGTTGAAAAGGGTGCTAGGGTAGCTGCGGTTGATTTAAATGCAGACACACTGAAGGAAACGTTGGTTTTATTGAATGAGAACGCAGTTCATTGCAGTTTGCATGTGCTCAATATTGCTGATCAAGATGGAATTGCACAATTACCCCAAGCGGTCATTTCTGCGCATGGATGTGTAGATGCCATCATCAACAATGCCGGAATCATTCAACCTTTTGTGCGCGTCAATGATTTGAGTTTTGAGGCCATTCATCGTGTCATGGATGTCAACTTTTTTGGGTTATTGGGAATGATCAAAGCATTTCTGCCGCTTTTGTTGTTACGTCCAGAAGCATACATAGTGAATGTTTCGAGCATGGGTGGTTTTTTACCTGTACCGGGACAGTGTGTTTATGGGGCTTCAAAAGCAGCTGTCAAATTATTGACGGAAGGGCTGTACGCTGAATTGAAAGAGACAAATGTTAAGGTGTCCGTGGTCTTCCCTGGAGCGATCAACACCAATATAACAACCAATTCAGGTGTTCATATGGAGATCCCAAAGGGAGCTAAGGCAAGCGATTACAAAACGCTCTCATCGCCTGAAGCGGCTCAGATAATACTGAAAGGAATCGAGAATAATGAATTGCGCATTTATGTGGGTAGCGATTCTAAATTCATGAACTTCTTGTATCGATTAGCGCCAACATTTGCAACCAATTTTATCGCTAAGAAGATGAAGGGATTGTTGGGGTGATATACTGAATGAGAAGGCTCTTGCTTCTCCTTTGGGAGTAGCTTCGCTTTTCCCAATTAAGAGGGACTTCAGAAATCATCAATGCGCACTGCGTGCTTACATTTTTTTAGGGGATTGATTCGCTCAAGTAAACTTGACTCATTACCCCATAAAAAATGCCCCAAAAGGGGCATTGATGTTTTCTGGCGGAGAGTGAGGGATTCGAACCCCCGGACCTGTTACAGTCAACAGTTTTCAAGACTGCCGCAATCGACCACTCTGCCAACTCTCCGCGCCAAAGATAATACGAGACTACCTTTTAAAAAAAATGGTTTTTCATTTTTATCGCAAAATTTTTACATCACCTCTGTAAATCTTGCGCTCATCTGCATCAGGCAAATTGAGTTGGAGTATCCACACATAGCTGTCTTGCAGCACATAAACTTCACCTCCGTCCTTATTTCCATGCCATTTTTGCTTGGGATTCTTACTTAAAAATACTTGCTCTCCATCTCTGCTGTAGATGGCAAACTCATAATTCAACTTATCTAGAGGAAGATTGTAAAGTACTGGACCAAACCCGTCATTGTATCCATCTTCATTGGGCGTGAAAGCAGTCGGAACATACACACCATAATCATCCAGTATGTTCACAATTTTACATGTTTTGTTTTCACATCCTATTGCATTGATGGCAGTTAAGCACAACTGAATGACGCCTTCCGTTCCAGTAATGGGATATTCTACTGTAGGGGTTGTGAAATTTTCGCCTTGAATTTCCCAAAGCAAAGTTGTGGCGTTACTTGATAAATCAATAAATTCAATGGCATTGTCAGTTGCAACTGGTTGTTCAGGATTTGAGGTAAATGAGGAATTAGGTGGCATTAATCCACATATTAGGTTGGGTTCAATGTTACTGCCTGTACATCCCGCTCCATCCGTTACAAGAAGTTGTACATTGATACAATTCATTTGATCAACCAGGAAATCTTGATTGTTGCAGTCTGCGCCAACAAGGGTTCCATCCACCCACCATTCACATTGCCACGTGCTCAAAGAATTACTGGCGTTCAATTGGACCTCAGATGGAATGCAAACTTGATTGTTGCTTACATTTATCGATGGAATCGGATTGCTATTGATGACAAAATTAAGTATGTCGGATGTTCCGCAATTTCCTGCAAGTGTGTATATGCCTTGGTAGCTTCCTGGACCCAGCATTGCAGGTTGAACAACTCCTGTTGAAGTAACTCCGTTTCCTGTCCATTGGCCTCCAGAAGTGATGGTTTGAAGCTGAAATGGTGGATTATCTGCACAGATATTACCAATCGGTATTATACTGGCATCTCCAATGGGTTGTATACTAATGACCAAGCTTGCGGGAGCGGTGCAGTAATTGTTGCTTTGAAATACAATATTGTTATTACCGATGTTGGCCGCAGAAGGGTCAAATATACCTGTGCTGGTATTGGTGATTCCAGTTCCAGACCAAACACCAGGTTCTGCTGCAGAAATCAAATCCACCGAACCATCATTGGGACAGAATGGACCTGCGGAATTGATGTTGACTGGCGTTGGAGTATCAATAATCACAGGAAGAGTGAAAGTCCCGGTGCAATTGTTTTGGGTTAATTGCAACGTGTAAATACCAGCTTGTGTTTGTGTAACATTATTCAAAGAAGGTGAACTTAAACTGCTGCTAAAACCGTTTGGCCCAGTCCAAAGAAAGTTTCCTGTTGTTGTACTAGAATACAAATATAGATTTTGACCTTCGCAAATGGGTGCGTTAAAAGATAACGTTGATGTTGGGTAGTTATTGACGTTAATGGAGATGGTGGCTGTGTTGATGCAGCCGGAGGAATTATCTTCTACGGTATATGTAGTAGTGGTATTTGGAACAGCTGTTACTACAGGACCACTGGTATTGCTGAGTGTTGGGTCAGAAGACCAAGTGTAATTGGAGCCTCCACTTGCGGTGAGCGTCACACTCTCTCCGTTGCAAATGGTGTTGTTGTTGGCCGTTATATTTAGATTAATGTTGTTGTTTTGTGATACAACAAATGAAAAGTTTTGAATGGTGCCGCATTGTCCCAAATCGGTGATATCAACATTGTAGTTGCCGTCCTGTAAACTGCTTATGGCATTGGTATTGCCCAACGCTCCACTCCAAAGATATTCATAGGGACCTACACCCCCTGTTGGATTCAGAGTGATGGAACCAAGCGTTCCACAATTTTCATCAGTAATACTCGCGTTGGGATTGACGCTTTGAATTGCCCCAATATTGGGAGCGTCAGGAGTTGGATTTGTATTTCCTCCAATTACTGTCGAGCCATTGCAGGGGAGATAGGCTGTTACGGTTTCTGCAATACTTCCAACGATTTGTTGCACATTGGGATTTGATTGCAGGATAGGAATGGTAAGAGAGGGGCAACCAAATAAACTACTTGTGGTGAAACTTCCTCCAAAATCTCCAGAGCCCCAATAAACGCCATCTATTATTTGTCCTGTGTTGTTCGCAAGTAACACTTGTTCATCGCTATTTTGAAAAACACCGACGAGATTCGATGCGCCGCTGGTACAATTGCAATTCGCAATATTAAAATCTAATCCTGGAATTTGAGAAAATGGTGACCCTATAGTTATGATTCCGTAAGGCGGTACAACTGTGCCAGGAGGGAATGTTATTGACCAATCTCCATCTGTCATAACATAGCACGAAATATCGAGCGCATTAGGTCCATTATTGAGCAATTCTGTCCACTCGCCAGTATTGGGTGCGTTTTGTCCATCATTATTGGCTGACGTGGCATTAATTAAGATTTCATTAATCACCAATTGAGAAAAGGACACTTGTCCTAAAAGACAAAATGAAAAAGCAATCCAAAAAGCAATCCAGGTCCTGTGCATTTCTTAAAAAGATGGGCCTCTAAGGTAGACGCTATTTTTTGAGCAAACTGTTAAACTTAAATGAAATTTCACCACTAAACTGAGCTAAGCAATATCATTTATCCCTCAAAATAGCGCCATTGAAGCACGGTGTCTTCAGCAATGTCTTTTGCAGCCTTTTGGCCAATCAAATCAACCATGAATTTTGGACTGATGCCGTGAGCTGGTCTTTTCCATGTCAAATCACTTTCCTCAATTTTTTTACCAGCTGGAATGTTTCTAGCAGCAACCAAACTTCGACGTGCATTTTTTCTTGCGGGCTCTTCCTCAGTCAGTGCCGCCACTTC
>CAZNVU010000125.1:0-6508 GCA_964576575.1 uncultured Chryseobacterium sp. | reverse complement strand
AAAAGGAAATTAGAATTGGATGAGTATTACGCACTGTGCGGTTTAAGTCACCGCGCAGCCAAGGATTATCTTTCAGAGTATGATCGTTACCTATCTCAAATTCCGGAGGAATGGAAAGAGCCAGCCTATGAAAATTTGCCTGAAGAGGAGTTGAAGAAAGGAGGGCTTAATCCCATGGATTCTATCCCACAAGCGGTGCATCAAGTCATACAAGATGAGTCTAAGCGTGAAGGTGTTGTTTACTTTCTACTGCTCATTAGTATGGTGCTCTTGGTTGTATGGAAAAGCAACCAAACCAAGTCTTAAATTTGATTGAAGATGTTGGCCAATTTTTGAGTGGCGGTCTCCGCTGAAAATTGCATGATTATTTCATCATTGCGCTTAAACTGGTCGAGTAAATTTGGATTTAAAATGAGTTGGTGAAGGAAATTTACCAGCTCATTTTCATTTTCAGGATCGATGATTTTGCCAAGCCCAGAGCACTCTGAAATTTCTTTGGCCTCAGAGTCCTCACACAATCCAAGTATTGGTTTATTGATGGAAATGTACTCAAATAATTTGCTTGGAACAAAGAGGTTGCGGTGTCTAGGAGAATTGGATTTTTCCAATGGCAGAAAAAGAAGATCCATTTCCTTGAGATTCTTGATGGTATCTGTATTGGATTGAAATCCTTGAATAAAAATGGAGTCACCCAAATTCATTTCCACGATGAGATCTTGGTAGTATGGATCAATGCCTCCCCAGAGGTAAAACTGAAGATCATTGGAGCCAATTGATTTTTCTTTTTTAAGCTTTTCCATTGCTCTAAAAAGGGGAAGTGGCGATCTGAAGCTGGGATCAATAGATTCTGGGCGGTAAGTCCAAAATAAATCTGTTATCCTATGCGTCCAATGGTTGTTTTTTTTGGGGTAGTGTTGCAGTATACCCGCGTAGCCAATCTTAATCATGGGAAATCATATTGTGTATGGTAGAAACCTTTTGAGGAGAAAAACCATAGTGACTTGTATACAACTTTTTTACTTCATCATTGTTCACAATGACATGATCCGCTGATTTAAGTAGATAATGTTCTATGGTTCTGCTGATATACCAATGAATCTTGGAAGGAAAAGTATATGCATAACAATCGGTGAATGGGTCTCTGATGTCAGCAACCCATTTGAAAGCGTATTTTTTTTTAAGCCACCAACCTAGGAGAATGGTAAAGTAGGGACTGCTTGAAGTGTACACTATTTTGCAGTTGTTTTCTTTGCCAATTTCTGCAATCTTTTTGCCAGAGAGCAGGGGCCATAGACAACCTCTTTCCCAAAAGAAAGGGTAAAACAAAAACCAGAATAATCTGTACAATCTAAGTTGCTGAAGCGTTTTAATCCAATGGGGGTAAATGTGAGCTTGAATGCGATGGATATTGGTTTCAGAGGTGATTTGGTTCAATCCCATCTGGTCCTGAGGCTTTCCGGTTTTGGTGCTCTCATTATTTTTAATAGTGACAACAATCGGCTGAAACCCGAGTTTTGGTAGTTGATTAACAAAATGAATACTTCTCCTTACCCCAGCACCCCCAATTGGCGGAAATTGATAGGCAATAAAGAGAATTTTTCTCATAGTTTGTTTTTCAATGACTCAATGGTAATCAATTGTCCGCTATTGTTCTTCACCCAATCGATGTAATCTCTCAAGGCAGACCAACTGTATAAATTTAAGCTTTTAGGATGGTTTAACCAAATGACAAAATCAGCTCCATTTTCCCAAATCTGTTCAGTAATGGATCTAAAAAGCATTTTAGTGGACCGATCTGCTTTATCCAAAGAGGCAGTTCGAGGTAGAATTTCCTTTTTCACTTCGAGGTTCATTGGGGATTGAGCATTTGCACCCTCTTCTTCTTGTGAACTCCATTTGAGCCATCTATAGTTTAGAGAGAGATTTGCCTTTTTCCAAAAATCCAATTCTTTTGTAATAGCCTGTGAAATCGGCAGCTCCAATATTCTTCCTTGTTGTTGTTCTTGGAAGCAACCAGTTTGAGCATCAATCTTCCAGTGCGTCTTTTGAGGTGTTTTTCTGTGATCCGTAGTGAAGTATTTACATTCTTTAAAGTATCCGGGAAAAACGCTGCACTCAACTGTAAAGCCCAGTTCTTCAATTGTTTTAAGGTAATGTTGGGGCTCCTCTAATGCTAGTCCACCCATTCTAAAAGCGCATGGAACAATGTTGAATTCCGTTTTAAAAATTTGCAAGCAATGTTTCAAGCCTTCAATCATCCTCTCAATTCCGTGGTTCTCCACAAAGCCATTCCATGAGTAATCAGTCTTATTGAAATTCCAAAGTTTCTGTTCTTCATTCCATTTGCTGGTAATCCAATGCGGGTGCCAATGAAATTGTAATTCATGACCACAAGTAGAAAGCCAATTCAGTTGATCCTTAATCCGCTTATAATCTTGATCAAGACCGCACCTTTTGAGAGCGTCTAGGTATGCAATGTCGATGAAGAAAGAGAGGGGTACTGATTGATGATTTGAAATATCTGTAAGTTTCTGGGTTTTGGTAATGAGGTGTTCAAGGTCATTTTGACCATCAAAGAAAATTTCGTAATCAAATGTTAGTACACTAAGCCTTTTCACAATTCCAGTTAAAGCCCTACAAATATAGCAAGGCATTTAAATTTAGGTTCATTATTGCGCTATCTTTAGAATAAATTTTAAATCATGAATTGGATAATTTTTGGCGCAATAGGCGTTGTGTTGTTTTTGGGTTTGAGAACTGTTCAACAGGGAAACGTTGCCGTAGTTACTATTTTTGGTAAGTATCGGAGGGTAATTAGACCGGGACTTAATTTTATTATTCCCTTTATTGAAACCGTTTTTAAAAGGGTTTCTACGCAAAATCGATCGGTGGAGTTGGAGTTTCAAGCTGTTACCAATGACCAAGCCAACGTATATTTTAAATCGATGTTGCTTTTCAGTGTTCAGGATGCCGAAGAGGAAACCATCAAGAAAGTAGCTTTTAAGTTCATCGACGACAAGAGCTTGATGCAAGCGCTTATTAGAACCATTGAAGGGAATATTCGTTCATTTGTAGCCACCAAAAAGCAAGCAGAGGTATTGGGATTGAGAAGAGAAATCGTTGATCACGTGAAAGAGCAAATTGATACCATCATTGAACAATGGGGTTATCATTTGCATGATTTACAAATCAACGATATCACCTTTGATGAGATTATTTTGAAGTCTATGAGTCAAGTCGTGGCCTCTAATAATTTGAAGGCTGCAGCTGAGAATGAAGGTCAAGCTTTGTTGATTACCAAAACCAAGGCTGCAGAAGCGGAAGGAAATGCCATTAAGATTGCCGCTCAAGCGGAGCGTGAAGCAGCGCAGTTGAGAGGTCAAGGAGTTGCACTTTTTCGTGAAGAAGTTGCCAGAGGTATGCAGAACGCTGCCAAGGAGATGCAAGAGGCCAATTTGGACGCTAATATGATTATGTTTTCCATGTGGACTGAGGCCATCAAGAACTTTGCTGAATATGGAAAAGGCAATGTAATTTTCTTGGATGGTTCAACAGAGGGGATGCAGAAAACGATGAGAGAGGTGATGGCTATGGGTAGAGTAGGAGAGGCAAATAAATGAAAGAATCTTTGAAATCATTCAAAAAACAGGAGGGCAAGGCCCTCCTATTTTTTTCCATTTAAATACCAAGCCAGCAGCGACATCGGGATATAAGCAAAGGTCAAATCAATCGCATTGAACCATGTGGGTGCAGGAATCATAGCAACCGCGCTAATTCCGGCCATTAGAAAGAACACTCCAAAGAAAAGTGCAATGCTCTTTTCATTGCTTTGGGCAATTTTCATGGCTACCAATGCTCCAATAAAAGTACCCAAGGCATGCGCTAAGAAGGGCATGATAAAATGTTTGGGTTGAAACAGATGGATGCTGGATTGAAGCCCCTCAGCTGTTGTTACATCAACATTTTCAGGTGGAGCAATGATCATGGGAGATATGGTTACAAGACCCATATTGGCTAACATTCCAGCGACAAGTCCTATGACAATCGCCAAGATGCTTCTGATGATTTTTTTGTTGTTCATGGTCTAAATATAGGGTAAAAAAAAGGGTCTTGTATCAAGACCCTTTTTTGGTTTAAAGTGCAATTAATAATACATGCTGCGACGAACCTTGGCTACATATTTTGCCAAGCGAATGACTTGCTTGGTATAACCAAATTCGTTGTCATACCACACATACAACACAACGCCTTTTCCATCTAGACTGACTATTGTGGCTTGGCTGTCAAACACGCTGCAACAATCATTGCCTACGATATCGCTAGACACCAATTCTTCACTTATGCTGTAAAAAATTTGGTTCACCAAATCGCCTTCTAATGCAGCTTTTCTAACCATTGCATTCACTTCCTCCTTGGTGGTTGGTTTGTCCACATAAGCGTGAATGATGGCCAATGAACCATTAGGGGTAGGGACACGAACAGCATTGGAGGTTAGTTTATTGGCCAATGTGGGAATAACCTTGGTAACTGCTTTTCCAGCGCCAGTCTCAGTGATTACCATATTGATGGCAGCACTGCGACCACGTCGGCTTTTCTTGTGCATGTTATCCAACAAGTTTTGATCGTTGGTGTAGGCATGAACGGTTTCAATATGACCTTTGTCGATGCTAAAAGAATCGTGTATCGTTTTTAATATCGGACAGATGGCATTGGTGGTGCAAGATGCTGCTGAGAAAATGGTTTCATTTTCTATGTCCAAATCGCGGTGATTGATTCCGTATACAATGTTAGGGATTTCTTTACCTGGCGCGGTTAACAATACTTTGCTAACTCCTTTGGATTTCAAATGCGCGCTCAACGACTCTCTGTCTTTCAATACTCCTGTATTGTCAATCACCAATGCATCATTGATGCCATAGATAGAGTAATCAATTGCTGCAGGATCTTTTGCTCCAATCATAAAAACCCTTTGACCATTGATGATCAAACATTTGTTTTCATAATCGGTTTCAACGGTTCCTTTGAAACGACCATGCACGGAATCGTTTTCAAAAAGCGCTGCACGTTTCTTGATGCTCAAGTCATCATTTTCTCTGGTGACAATGGCACGCAAACGCAACTGCTGTCCGCTTCCAGCTTGTCTTACGAGCTCTCTTGCAGCCAAACGACCGATACGTCCAAATCCATACAATACAACATCTCTGGGTTCCAATTCGTGACCGGACTCCTCGATGAAGTTTTGCAATTTATCTTCTAAAAATTCTCTTTGATTTTTGTAATGCTCACGAGAAGTAGACCATTCATTTGCTAATTTTCCGATGTCAATTTTAGCAGGAGCCAAATTCATGTTGTACAATTCTGTCGCTAATTCGGCAGAATCAAAAACACTGATGGGTTTACCTACTACTTCAGCTGCGTATTTGTGCAGTCTTAGGATTTCAGTAATTCGGGTGTCCGCAAGGTGATTGCGAAAAAGCACCAATTCGATAGACTTATCGAACAATAGTTTTCCAACCATATGGGCCAACTCAACAGCGGCTCTTTCTTGGTTGACATACACGCTCAGTTCATTGCTGTACGTGTCTTTTGACAAGTTGTTTGACATAAATAAATAATAAAAGATTGAACGTTTTGACCAAAAGGGTTCATTGACTTTTGGTAAGGCAAAGATAATGCAATCCGCTAAGTGTTAAAAGCAGGAATTACCTTGACTTTTTTTTGAATGGCCGAAACGATTTTTTCTTGGTGCTTTGTGCTTTGGGATTGTATTCTGGTAAATCTCCAAACTTGGGGTCTATGGTTAGTTTTTCAACTGTAGTTTGAATCAAAGTTTCAATTTTTTTGAACTTGTACTGATCCTCTGGAACAATGAAAGTAACGGCTTCCCCCTCAGCCTCAGCTCGTCCTGTTCTGCCTATGCGGTGAACATAATCCTCTGCATCACCAGGTACATCAAAATTAATCACGACATCTACACCTTTGATGTCTATTCCTCTGGACATAACGTCTGTGGCGACCAATATTTTGCACTGTTGGTTTCTGAATTGATTCAATGCAAATTCACGCTCTGATTGTTCCAAATCACTGGACATGGCCAATGAAGAAAATCCTTTGCGTTTGAGCATGTTTTGAATCTCACTTACTTGTGATTTTCTGCTGCTGAATACAATGACACTTTTGTCTTTTCGTGGTGTCAAGTAGTCCACAAGTACACCAATTTTCTGGTTGTCAAATAGTACAAATGCACCTTGCTTCACATTTGATGGAGGTTTGCTCAATGCAATGTTGATGATGGTTGGATTTTTTAGAATTGATGACGCAAAGCTGAAAATATTATCGGGCATTGTCGCGGAGAAAAGCAAACTTTGTTTTTCTCTTGGCAATACTTTTAAAACACGCTGAATGTCCGGTAAGAACCCCATGTCGAGCATGCGGTCTGCTTCATCGAGTATGATGAATTTCAATGCTGAGAAATTGACATAACCTAGATTGATGTGCATGTTCAATC
>CAZNVU010000124.1:0-6562 GCA_964576575.1 uncultured Chryseobacterium sp. | reverse complement strand
TGTTCAAGAAACGGAGGCATTGATTCGATACAGCGGTGGGGATGCCAGAAAGTTACTCAATATACTGGAGTTAGTAGTGGATCATTTGCCGCAACCTCCAGTGTTAACCAACGCTGATGTTGAGAAGTGGGCCAATGCCAATGCTGCTCATTATGATAAGAATGGTGAACAGCACTACGATATCATCTCCGCTTTTATCAAGTCAATCAGAGGAAGTGACCCAGATGCGGCAGTGTATTACATGGCAAGAATGATTGTTGGTGGAGAAGACCCTATGTTTATTGCAAGACGCATGATGATTTTAGCTGCCGAAGATGTTGGCTTAGCCAACCCCAACGCACTGTTGATTGCGCAGGCAACCGCGAATATCGTGCATCAAATTGGTATGCCTGAGGCAAGAATTCCTTTGAGCGAATGTGCTATTTATTTAGCAACTTCACCCAAAAGCAATTCTGCATACTTGGCCATTGATGCAGCCATTGCCAAGGTGCATGAAACAGGCGATTTGCCGGTGCCCATTCATTTGCGCAATGCTCCCACCAAATTGATGAAAGAGTTGGGATATGGTCAGCAGTATCAATATGCCCATTCTTTTCCCAATCATTTTATATTACAAGATTATCTTCCAAAAGAAATCAGAACAGAAAAATTTTATCAAGCCGCGCACAATAGTAAGGAACATTCTTTGGATCAATGGATGCAACAACTTTGGGGCGACTTTAAAAACAAATAAATATGAGTATACCAATTCCTACCATTCAATTAAAACCAGGTAAAGAAGCATCCCTGCGCAGAAAACATCCATGGGTTTTTTCAGGGGCAGTGGCTAGCGTCAATCAAATTCCTGAAGATGGTCAATGGGTAAGAGTAGTGGATGCCAAAGGTCAATTTTTGGGCCAAGGTCATTTTCATGAGGGCTCAATTTGTGTTAGAATCATTGATTTTAAAGACAATGTTGTGGATGTTGACTTTTGGATCAATCGGCTTCAAAAGGCTTGGAATTCAAGGATGAATATGGGTTTGATTGACAATACGTCAACCAATATTTTTAGATGGGTGCATGGAGAAGGAGATGGCTTGCCTGGATTGATTATTGATGTTTATGACAATGTGGCTGTTTTACAACCACACAGTCATGGAATGTTGCGCAATGCCAAGGATATAGCAGATGCCATGCAAAAGGTGGGTCGTGATTGGAAAGCCATTTACGTTAAGCCAGCTGAAAAAAATGGAGATCAAGAGCCCTATTACGCCCTTGGAAGCAAGGTGGAGATTCAAGCCCAAGAATGGGATTTGAAATATTCCATTGATTGGGAGACGGGGCAAAAGACCGGTTTTTTCATCGACCAAAGAGAAAACAGAAAACTCTTAGGCAAGTATTCAAAAGGAAAAAAAGTATTGAACACGTTCTGCTACAGTGGCGGATTTTCTTTGACTGCTTTACAAGCTGGAGCCATTCATGTGGACAGTTTGGACAGTTCTCAATCGGCTCTGGATTTGACATTGATCAATGTGGCCCTCAATGGATACGGAGAAGATAAACACGCTGTTATCAAGGCAGACGCTGTGGAATATATCAAAACCGTTGGCAGTGATTATGATGTGATTGTGTTGGATCCTCCCGCTTTTGCCAAGCATTTGAGTGCAAAGCATAAAGCTGTGCAAGGTTATCGGAAAATCAATGAGGCGGCTATTCGTAAGATAAAGTCAGGAGGAATTCTATTTACTTTCTCTTGCTCACAAGCAGTCGATAAAGACACCTTCAAAGGTGCCATACTGGCCGCAGCAATTGATTCAGGAAGAGAAGTGAAGATATTGCACCAACTGCACCAACCAGAGGATCATCCCATAAGTTTGTTTCATCCTGAAGGTGAATATTTAAAAGGTTTAGTTTTAGAAATCAATTGATATGAGAAAAAAAATTGCAGCAGGAAATTGGAAAATGAATTTATTGATCAATGAAGTTGATCAGTTTATTCATGACATGCCATCAGTAAATCAAGCCGCTGATGTTATCATAGGAGCCCCTTCTATCTATTTAGAGCGGTTATTGTCCCTTCAAGAAAAAGGAATTAAAATCGCGGCTCAAGATGTGAGTATTCACGAAAAAGGCGCGTATACAGGTGAGATATCTGCATCCATGCTCAAAGCCGTGGGGGTGGATGCCGCCATAGTAGGGCACAGTGAGCGCAGAATGTACCATCATGAAACAGATGAAATAATTGGTCTTAAAGTACAACGCTGTTTGGAGAATGGTGTCACACCTATTTATTGTTGCGGGGAGACTTTAACACAGCGCCAAGCCAATGAGCAGGAGAAGGTAGTAGCGCAGCAGCTTTTAGCTGCATTGTCTGGTTTATCGGCTGAGCGAATGATGTCTGTTGTCATTGCCTACGAACCTGTTTGGGCCATAGGAACTGGTGTTACTGCAAGCAATGACCAAGCAGAAGAGATGCATGCATTTATTCGCAAGTGTATTTCAGAGCAATGGAATGACGGAGTGGCTCAAGGTATTCGTATTCTATACGGCGGTAGTGTCAATCCTCAAAATGCAGAAGGTTTGTTTGCTTGTCCCAATGTGGATGGCGGATTGGTGGGAGGTGCAAGTTTGAAGGTGAATGATTTTGTTTCCATTATTAATAGTGCAGCACAGTGAACTACATAGAAGTTAAATTCCAAATCAATCCCGTTTTACCTTATCGTGAGGTACTAACTGTTTATCTAGCAGACATCGATTTTGAGAGTTTTGTCGAGGAGGAAGACGGTTTAACGGCCTATATTCAAAAGGATTTGTGGAATGAAAATAGAATGGAATTGATCATTGAAAATTGGAATGTAGAAGATTGTGATGTTTCCTATCAATGGAAAGAGATTGAGCAGCAGAATTGGAACGCTGAATGGGAGAGCCAGTTTGAACCCATTGAAGTTTCACCAGAGTGTCGCGTTTGCGCTCCGTTTCATGAGCAATTAGGAGTACCTTTTGAGTTAATCATTGAGCCCAAGATGAGTTTTGGAACGGGACACCACGCTACCACGCATTTGATGTTGGCTGAAATGTTAACCATGGACTTGTCAGGGAAAAAGGTCTTGGACATGGGCAGCGGTACCGGTGTTTTAGCCATTCTAGCAGAAAAGAAAGGAGCGGTGGAATTGGACGCCATTGATATTGATGAATGGGCTTTCGAAAATTGCAATGAAAATGCTTTGCGAAATGGTTGTTCTAAAATACAATCCATTCAAGGCGGTGCGGAGATGGTTATGCAAAGTTATGATGTGATATTGGCCAACATCAATAGAAATATACTTACCCGCGATGGAAAGATTTATTGGTCGCATCTGAACAGCGGTGGACACTTATTGTTGAGTGGCTTTTACGAGCTGGATGTGCCTATTCTGACCAATGCATTCCCGGAGGCAACTATGATAAACAAGGTAGTAAAGGACGGTTGGTGTATGCTTCATTTTATCAAATCTTGAACATGCGGTATATTCTGATTTTTTGTTTCTCTTTATTATTCATCAATCAAGGTTCAAGTCAATTGCCTGATTGGGGAAATGTTTTCGTTCAAGATGAAGTAACCAAAATCAAGATTTATATCCATCCGGATTCATTGGCACTCTTGTTATCCCCGGACTATTTGGGCAACGGACATGAATTTCCTGCAACTTTTGTTTTTCAATCCAATGGATTAAATGATTCACTGGTCAACGTTGGTTTTAGGTCAAGAGGAAATACCAGTTTGCAAGCCGCCAAGAAATCTTTTAAAGTTGATTTCGATTTTCCCAGTGGAATTGGCAAGTGGCAGGGATTGCGGGAATTAAACCTCAATGGAAACCACAATGATCCCAGTTTGATGCGCGCCAAAATGTATTGGGATTTATGCCGTCACTTTGGTTTGCCTGGATCGAGGGTGAGCTATACTGAGTTGCACATCAATGGCGAATACAAAGGACTTTACATTAATGTTGAATTTGTTGATGACTTGTTCACGGAGTTGTATTATAATGAAAAAACAGGTAACCGTTGGAAATGCCTTTATCCAGCTACGCTGGAGTATTTAGGCCCCAATGGGTCAAATTATCAGGTGCTTTCTCCTTGGGGTTCCGTTATTTATGGTTTGGAAAACAACAATCAGTTGAATGATTTTCAGGATTTGGCGGACTTTATTAGAATCATCAACAATACTCCCATTGCCAATTTGCCATGTGAACTTAGAAAAGTATTTAATGTTGATCGGCTATTGCAATACATGGCCATTGATATCATGACGGGCAATTGGGATGGTGCTCATTTCAATAAAAACAACTATTACCTCTATCAAAATGATTTGACCCATCGATTGGAGTTTATTCCTTATGATACGGATAATACATTTGGAATTGATTGGTTCAATATCAATTGGAGTACCCGAAACATTTACAATTGGGATGGAAGCGCAGACTTGGTTCTGTACAACAAGATGATGGCAACGCCGGAGTTTCGCGCTATTTATAGCCATTACATTCAAGAGGTGGCAAACTATATTGGCTCAAACGAATACCTCAATCAGCTTCAGACTTTGCAATCCGTGATTACTCCTTCAGCCCTTACTGATGTCTATCGGACCTTGGATTACGGTTTTGATGAAGCCGATTTTACCAACGCACTGGACAGCACATGGGGAAATCATGTGACCTTTGGAATCTTAGAATTTATCAGCAACAGGGTAGCTTCTGCCATGAATCAATTAGACAATAATGTTCCCATTGCCAATTTGGTATATCAGGTATCTTCTAAAGTTTTTGATGATCAAATTGAATTGTCTTTTAAATCAACGGCTAATTCGGCCAATGTGGGTTACCGGATCGAAGGGGCCTCCAATTGGAATTTATTGTCTCCTGAAATTGTAGGAACCACAATATGGGACAACACCATGCGGGTGATTTTGCCGTTAGCTGGATTTCAAGGAACCATAGAATGGCAAGTTGTTCCCCTGAGTCAGAATATGGTTGCCAATCCTTGTCAAATCTTTGTAACCCATGTTGGATTGGATTCTTTGGGTTATTGGATCAATGAAATTGCTCCTTCCGGAACTTTGGGTTTTACCGATGAATTGGGAGAGCAAGAGGATTGGATAGAAATTTACAGAGGGTCGAGCGCCCCATTCATGTGGAATGACATATGGATCACAGACAATCCCAATGATCCAAATAAATGGAAGTTAAAACAGATTCAATCCAATGCTCCGTCATTCTTGACCTTTTGGGCTGATGATAGTCCGCAACAAGGCAATAGGCATTTGAATTTTAAGCTGAGCAGCAACGGTGAATTTGTTGGGATATCGCATTGGGACAATGGTGATTTTCATTGGTTAGACTCTATTTCATTTCCTGCTATCACTGTGCAGCAATCATTTGCTAGGGTAGTTGATGGTGGTTCACCTTGGGAAATAACAACGTCAGTAACACCCGCCGCTAGCAATATGTCCACCAGTATTTCCGAACAAACCATAGACCTGTTGCATATCAGTCCAAATCCGGCCAACGATTTTTTCTATTGGCCCGGAGGTTATTGTCAGGTTTACAATATCCAGGGTGATTTATGTTTGGTTTTGAATGGGTCAGAACGAGTCTCTACTAATCAATGGCCCTCGGGTGTTTATTCCATAGTATCTGAAAGAGGGTTTCAAAGAGTTATTATTTTGCATTAGTATCGAGAAGAGCCAAAGCTGATTTGGGATTCAAGATGGTCATTTTTTTTCGCGGAAAGGCCTTGCGGTCTCTTGTAATTAAGGCATCCATTTTGTTGTTTTGAATACAACATTGGTATTGAATGCCATCCTCTAAATCGGAGTGAATAGTAGCTAAACCCTCCAAGATGTGAGACTCATTCACAGGTAAAGCGGATATTATACTCAACAGGGTTTTGATGTTTTTCTTGGCAGTGGCCGTTCCGTGTATCTTTCTTGTAATGTAGAAAACATGAGAGTAGGTGAGTGAGCTGCAGTAGAGCCTGCATTTCTTATTTATCGCGTTTTGAATCAACGCCGTGGCATCTTCGCTGACTTCACCGCGATCAATCAAAAAATCCAATAGAATATTGGTGTCCAAAAAGAAATGTTTCATGATCGATACTTCTTATTCAAGTGCTGAGTATAATCTTCTTCCCAATTCTCAACTTGCTTTTCTGCTATACTTCCCCGCAAGGTCATGATTGGATGCACAGTGGAAGGCTGTGATTTTAATGTGGTCAATGATCTGAAAAAGTCTTCCGTCAATTGTGATAAACTAGTTCCGCTTTGAAATGCAAAATCCTTGGCAGTATCGACAATGTCCTTTTCTATGGTTAAGGTTAATTTGGTTTTCATAACACGTGTATTTGAATATTCAAATATACGTGTGATAGCTAGTGTTTTTCTCATGCAAAAGATGTTTCTTCAAATTTCATTTATTGGCTAAGACAAACCAAACAACCTATAAGGCACGCATAATGATTTTTTTCAATCGTTAAAAATATGTCGTGAAGCCTCTACTCATCTATTTTTACCTTTAAGATGAAAAAACTAGTAGTTGTTATAGGCAT
>CAZNVU010000123.1:0-6617 GCA_964576575.1 uncultured Chryseobacterium sp. | reverse complement strand
TTATGTTCTTGGCCATTGGCTTCTTTTTCCTTTTGGAATGGATGGGCAGACGAAATCGATTTGCTTTAGAAACTTTATTGTTACAAAAGCCACGAGTGCTTCGTTGGGGATTTTACTACGCGTTGATGATTGCTATTCTTCTTTTCGCAGGAAAAGAGCAAACCTTTATTTACTTCCAATTTTAATGATTTGTTTTGGAAACAATCCGCTTAATTTTGTAGCATGAGTGTGAGTAAGCAAGCTATTCTTGACGCCCTTTCAACGGTGCAAGAACCTGAGTTAAAAAAAGACATTGTTACATTAAACCTGGTCAATATTATTTCCTCTGAAGGAAATCAAATTGATCTACAAGTCAAAGTGTCCAATCCAGCGATGCATTCAAAAATGCGCATGAAGGAGGCTGTGATTTTTGCCATACAACGAACACTTGGATTTGAATTCAAAATTAATGTAGATGTCATCTCCATCAGCGGCGATGAAAGAGAAGGTGACTTAAGGAAAGTATTGCCGGGTGTAAAGAACATCATAGCTGTTACCTCAGGAAAAGGCGGTGTTGGGAAATCAACCATCAGTTCCAACTTGGCCTGTGGATTGGTGAAAAAAGGCTATTCAGTTGGTTATTTGGATGCTGACATTTACGGACCATCCGCTCCATTGATGTTTGATTTGCAACATGAAAAACCAAAACTCATTGACGTTGATGGTCATTCAAAACTTGAGCCTATTTTGCAATATGGCGTAAAGGTTTTGTCCATTGGATTCTTTGCGGATTTGAATCAAGCCGTGGTTTGGAGAGGTCCAATGGCCACCAAAGCTTTAACGCAGATGGTCAATGATGCCCATTGGGGTCCTTTGGATTATTTGATTCTTGACCTTCCTCCCGGAACAGGTGACGTTCATCTTTCCATCGTTCAAAATATACCTTTAACTGCTGCACTCATTGTAAGCACACCTCAGCCTGTTGCGCTGATAGATGCGGCCAAGGCCGTTGCCATGTTCAATTTACCTGCGATCAATGTCCCCATTTTAGGAGTTGTTGAAAATATGGCTTGGTTCAGCCCTTCAGGTGAGCCAGATGATCGTCAATACATCTTTGGAAAGGACGGCGCAAAAAACATGGCCGATGACTACGGTCTTCCTTGCATTGCGCACATCCCATTGATCCAATCGATTCGTGAAGCTGGTGATGTGGGTCGTCCTGCAGTCATCAATGAAGACAACCCTGCTCATTATTATTTTGACGAGCTGATTGGAAACTTTGAGCGTGAATTGCGCATGTTGCCTTTCAGAAAAAAAAGTGAACCCCGTGAGCAATAAAGAGCAATTGATGGCCCGCATAGACGTGGCCCTTGAAAACATTAGACCTTACTTAGCCGCAGATGGAGGTGGTATCACTTTGGTAGATATCACCGATGACATGACGGTATTGGTTGAACTTACCGGAGCCTGCACCAGTTGCTCCATGAGCAGCATGACCATGAAGGCAGGCGTTGAAAGCAGCATCAAATCCGCTGTTCCTGAGATATTGAGGGTGGAAGCCATTTCCTAAAATAGACTTTAATAACAACTAATGAAAAAACGGTCTTCTATGAGGACCATTTTCATTTTATGCTGCATTACTCAACCACTTCCGCATGAGCCAATGTCCAAGGTAAATAACAGGAGTCAGCGCAATAGCTATAAGCAGTTTCAGCGAATAATTGACAGGAACAATTTTGAAAAACTCTGCCATTGATAACTTTCCAGGAATAACAAAACCAATGTAGAGGACCACTATGGAATCAATCAATTGTGAAATAACTGTGCTGCCCGTGCTGCGCAAAGCAATATATCGATTGCCCGTCTTGTTTTTTATCCAATGAAAAACAGTTGTATCCAATAACTGCGAGGCAATGAACGCACAAATACTTCCCAAGATGATCCAAGGAGCTTGACCAAAAATCAAGTTGTATTCCTTATCACTTGCCAGACCTGAACCACTCACCAAAGTGGATGCTGGAATTTGCAAAGACGCATAAACCAATAAAAAGCAATAACCAATCAAAACTGCTGTAATCCAGGACAAACGCTTCACAGCCTTCTCACCATAAAACTCATTCAACAAGTCAGTTAAAATAAAAACAATTGGCCAAGGCAAAACACCAACTATTGTGGTGAATGGTCCAAATTGCCAATCGCCTAAATTGAATTGTAAGGGAATATCAATGAGTTTACTAGAGATCAATTCCGCTGTCACAGCATTGGTAATCATCAATCCCGCAAGAAAGACAAAGGTCCATTCGCGGCGAGTGGGTTGAAAAGATGTCTGACTGATCATCAAAGAAGTAATTTGTGATGAAATTAAGACAATCCCGCCAACTGATTATCATAAATTATCGGATTGCACATTGAACCTCATTTAAATTTGCACCATGCGATGTTTCTCCATCTCCTTTATTGTCATGCTCACGTTTAGTTTGAGCATGCAAGGGGCATGGATACGCGGAGACGTAAAAGACGCAAAGGGAAATCCCATTCCAGGTGCTTATGTATGGTTGGAGGCCAACAAAAATCAATTAGCACGTGACATTACCAACGGCAATGGTGAATTTGAACTCAAAGCCAACGAAGGAAAATACAGCCTAAAATGCAAAGCATTGGGATTCAAGGATCATGCTGAAGTCATTCAACTTGGTCGAACAGAAATCATCATCAACATTCAATTGGAAGATGATAATCTCATGCTCAATGGCCTAAACATCAGCAGCAACCGAAGCGACTTTGCCAAATACTTGATGGAAAAGGCGGAAGAGAAACACACCCAAAACAAAAAGAACAATCCTACCATCGCGCTCGATGGATACCAGCGTGTCAGTGTGCAAGGTCCTGCCATTATCCCAAAAGGTGAAGATGCAGTATCTGACTCAGCTCAAAAAGAAGCGCAGGAAGAAATTGAAAAAGGTATAGATACTACCAAATGGGAATTGTTTTGGAGAAAACGATTTCCTCGCCTTTACAAAAGAAGTGACTCCATTGAATATGCCAAACTGCACAGCCCTGCTTACCGGTTTATTAAGGATTCCATTCCTGAATTCAGACAACAATGGCTCTCTGAGTTTGCTTCCAATTATCAATTTGCTTCCAATGGCAAATTCCATGAAAATGTATACGGCTACAAAAAATACACCCCGTACAGACCTTGGATTGATGCTGCCGGATTCAGCGTAGGATTCAACTATGGTGAAAAAGCGATTTGGTCTGATCGGGACAGATGGGAAGATCCATACAGCTACGAATCCCGCGATGCGTTGAGCGAATTTGACCTATTGGACCACCACTTGAATGTTCCCAAAGTCTCGCAAAAACTTATTCCCTCGCCTTTCTCAGCTCTAGGAAAAGCTACCTACAAATACAATATCGTTGATGTTCAAGAAAGAAAAGGAGGTAATGTCTATTGCATTCAAATACAACCTATCGTAAAAAAAGAAGCTTTGATCAATGGGCAGATTTGGATTCAAGATTCCACTTTCAACATTGAAAAAACAAAATACCAATTCACTCCGCGTGCATTAACCTATTATCAAAGTTTTGAATTTGAGGAAGATTTCATGCAATGGCAAAACCTTTCCCTCCCAGAAAGTCGGTCCATTCATTACGTCATCATTGAAAATCAAGATACCATTATCGGAAAAACGAAATTGAATTTTGACAAGCCACAACTGCTGGAATCTCAAGAAAAGATTGGTTTGGAAGTACAAACATTTGCCGATGATGCTGAGAAAAAAGATGACGACTTTTGGCAAGGTGAACGCCGGTTTGCTTTGGACTCCATTGAAACTGCCTACCAATCCTTTTGCGATAGCGTGCAAGAAAAATACATGAGTCCACGCTACAAACAAATTAGAGATTCATTGTACAATGAAGTTTCCTTTTGGGATGTCACCTTGAATGGTATGGGATTTAAGAACTCGTTCAAAGGATACAGCTATTTCATCAATCCATTGATTTCACAAATGAATTTTTGGGGAATTGGTGGTTACCGACATGTATTTGGCGGTTCTGTTTCTAAAGAAATCAACCCAAAGAATAGAATTTCTTTGAATGGACGAATAAGTTATGGTATAGCAAATAAAGATTTGGGAGCCGACGTCCGTTGCAACTGGGACTACAAACCGGAAAAGTACATGAGAACCAGTGTGCAGGTGACCAATCTGTATGAGCAGATTAACGGCTATGCCTCATTGGCCACAATGTTCAGCAGAAGCAACTTTGTTAAACGGGAAGGCATAACCATTGCGCAAAGAATGGAATTGGCTACTGGTTTTTTTGGTGAACTCAGTTTAAGTTACATGCGCCAACTACCCATCAATACGCTCAAACAAGACAATTGGTCGGGACAAGTTTTTGGAGAAAACAATACCCCTGTTGATTTTCAAGCTTACTTAAAATCTGAAATTAGTCTTTTACTACAATACAGAATTGGACAAAAATATTACCGAAGACAAGGAAGGAAATACTATCTACCCAATCGAAATCCGGAAATTTTCTTTACCTACAGAAAAGGCGTTCCCAATATTGGACGCAGCGAAGTCAACTTTGATTATGTTGAAATTTCTATTCGCCAAAAATTCAGACTACCCATTTTAGGTGAGGGCGAATGGGCCGCATACGCTGGAACTTATTTGAACAAAAAAAGTCTAAGATTGATGGAGTACCGATACTTCCGTGGATCAGACTTCTTTTTGTTCTCAGACCCAACCAATAGCTTACAACTGCTTGGGCCTACTTTTAGCACGCCCAATGCTTTCATGAAGGCCAATTACTTTCATCACTTCAACGGAATCATCACCAATAAACTGCCTGTCATTCATCGATTAAAAATCACAGAAGCAGCTGGCGCCGCAACATTGATTATTGCCGACCAAAACTTTATCCACCAAGAATTGTATTTGGGATTGGAAAGAGTTTGTAGAATTAAAAAACAACTCTTCCGCTTTGGTCTTTATGCATGCACATCCGATAATAACTTTGGCTCGGCACGACTCACCTACAAACTAGGTATATCTTTCTTCAATACTTTTTCCAAGTCTTGGTCTTATTGAGTCACCTTGCGTTCTCTGAAAAGAAGTAAGAAAAGCACTGCTACCGCAGCTGAATATCCAGCAAAACAAAGCCAAATACCCGACCAGTTCAGATGAGGAATGGACTGTCCTTCGGGGCTAGTCGTATAATGGGTAAAATAATGCTCAATAACCCAACCACTCACTCTGCTTCCCAATACCGCTCCAACACCATTGACCATCATGGTAAATAATCCTTGTGCACTTGCTCGGATAGAAGGCTCAACACTTTTCTCAATGAACAATGATCCACTTATATTGAAAAAATCAAAGGCCATCCCGTAAATGATACAGGACAATAAAATCATCCACAAACCATCTCCAGGATTGCCAAAAGCAAACAAACCAAAACGCAACACCCAGGCAATCATGCTAATTAGCATCACCTGCTTAATGCCAAAGCGCTTCATGAAAAAAGGAATCGCCAAAATGAATAGCGTCTCTGAAATCTGCGCCAATGAAGAAACAATCGCAGGATATTTCACCGCCAAAGTGTCTGCATAAGCAGGATTACCATCAAAGTCATGCAAGAAAACATCACCATAAGCATTGGTCAACTGCAGGGCAGCACCCAACAACAATGCAAACAAGAAAAACACAGCATAGTAACGATCCTTCAACATTTTAAAGGCATTTAATCCCAGGGCCTCAACCCATGACTTACGCTCTAAATTCTTACCCAAAGGAGGACATGCTGGCAAGGTAAATGCATAAGCACCCAAAATGAATGATACAACACCTCCCAAATAAAATTGAAAAGCATCCGTCTCATGACCAGTCAAGCTCACCGTCCACAAAGCCACAATAAATCCCACTGTTCCCCATACGCGAATGGGAGGAAAAACCTTTACAACATCAATACTACTATCTCTCGAGAGTATGGCATACATAACCGTATTAGACATGGAAATGGTGGGCATGTAAAAAATCATCGTCAATAGAATCCTCCAAAACATTTCGTCAGGTGACTGGGCAGAGGGGACAAGGAACAAACCCACACCACCAAGAATATGCAGAATACCATACAATTTTTCAGCATTGATAAAACGATCTGACAATATTCCTGCAATGGCGGGCATAAACAATGCAGATATTCCCATGGTTGAGAAGATCACTCCAAACTGATCAGGACCCCATTGTTTGGTTTTAAACCAAAATGCTCCAATGGTAATCAACCAACTTCCCCAAATAAAAAATTGCAAAAAGCTTAGCGCTGTCAAACGTAGTTTCATCATATTTCAAATATAAGGAAAGAGACTACTTTTTGGACAAAAACAACTTGCTCCTATTGGTCCATGCCCAAACCAACAAAAAGAAACCCGCAATGATCAGCACTGACAATCCCCAAGATTGTTGAGGCGAGAAATTCTCAGACCAAGCCTTCAAAGGCAATCCAACACCCAATAAACCCTCATAAATCAACATCACATGCACGATATAGATCAACAAGGTGTTCTGACCCATTCGCAAGAAAAGATTGTCTTTAAAAACAATCCAACGATTGACAACTATCAGCAC
>CAZNVU010000122.1:0-6747 GCA_964576575.1 uncultured Chryseobacterium sp. | reverse complement strand
TTTTTAATTACTTCAAAGAAGAGCAAATCAAGAAAGGAACCAAGTTCAATGCTAAGGCTTTGATGACCATTGATTATAGTGTTGTCAACGCGGATAATTGGACCAAAGATGAGCATATCAATGAATTGATCAAACGTGCTGTTCACAACTACAACTTAAAATACAATGAGTCGTTGGGTGGATACAAGCGCAAGAAATTCCAATTGACAGTCGGAGATGAGCTACCAGCAGGAATCGTGAAATTGGCCAAAGTATACATTGCTCAAAAACGCAAGTTGAGAGTGGGTGATAAGATGGCGGGTCGTCACGGAAACAAAGGTATCGTTGCCCGTATCGTTCGTGATGAAGACATGCCGTTCTTAGAGGATGGAACACCAGTAGATATCGTTTTGAATCCACTTGGGGTACCATCACGTATGAACTTGGGTCAGATTTATGAGACCGTATTGGGATGGGCCGGTTTGAAGTTGGGTAAAAAGTATGCAACACCCATTTTTGATGGAGCTAACTTTGATGACATCAATGCCTACACTGACGAAGCAGGAGTACCTAGATATGGTGTTACCTATCTTTATGATGGAGGAACAGGTGAGCGTTTTGAGCAACAAGCTACAGTTGGTGTGATCTACATGATCAAATTGAGCCACATGGTGGATGACAAGATGCACGCTCGTTCTATTGGACCATACTCTTTGATTACCCAACAGCCTTTGGGTGGTAAAGCTCAATTTGGAGGTCAGCGTTTTGGAGAGATGGAGGTATGGGCATTGGAAGCATTTGGAGCTGCCAATATCCTACAAGAAATCTTGACCGTTAAGTCAGATGATGTAATGGGAAGAGCCAAGACGTATGAGTGCATTGTTAAAGGTGAAAATATGCCAACCCCTGGAATCCCTGAATCATTCAATGTATTGTTGCATGAGTTGAGAGGACTAGGCTTGAATATCACTTTGAACCCTGCCAACCCAACCAATCAAAACTAAGTTATCGTAGAACTTTATATAGAAAGCAATGCTTCAATCAAAGAAAGTAAATAAGCAATCAAGCGACTTTAAGTCGATAACCATCAGTTTGGCATCACCAGAGAGCATCTTGGATCGCTCTCATGGTGAGGTGCTAAAGCCTGAAACCATTAATTATCGCACATACAAGCCTGAAAGAGATGGTTTGTTTTGTGAGAAAATTTTTGGACCAGTAAAGGACTACGAATGTCATTGCGGTAAGTACAAGCGAATCCGTTATAAGGGTATCGTTTGTGATCGTTGTGGAGTAGAGGTTACTGAAAAGAAAGTGCGTCGTGAGCGCATGGGACACATTTCCCTTACTGTTCCTGTTGCACACATTTGGTATTTCCGTTCATTGCCCAATAAAATTGGTTATTTGTTAGGAATGCCTACCAAGAAATTGGATCAAATCATTTATTATGAGCGTTATGTTGTAATCAATGTTGGTCCTGCTGTAAACGCTGAGGGTAATGCTTTCATGGAAAACGACTTCTTAACAGAAGAAGAGTACATGGATGTTTTGGAGAAACTACCAAGAGAGAATCAGTTTTTGGATGACAAGGATCCCAATAAGTTTGTCGCCAAAATGGGAGCTGATGCGTTGCACGAAATGTTGTCTCGCATCAATTTGGATGAGTTGTCTTTTGACTTAAGACACAAAGCCAATACAGAAACTTCACAGCAACGCAAGAATGAAGCTTTGAAGCGACTGCAAGTAGTTGAAGCTTTCCGTGATGCCAATACCCGTATTATCAACAAGCCAGAATGGATGATTACCCGTGTGGTACCTGTGATTCCTCCCGAGTTGCGTCCTTTGGTGCCATTGGATGGCGGTCGTTTTGCCACTTCTGACTTGAATGACTTGTATCGCCGTGTTATCATTCGTAACAACCGTTTGAAGCGTTTGGTTGAAATCAAAGCTCCAGATGTGATTTTACGCAATGAGAAGCGCATGTTGCAAGAGGCGGTGGATTCATTGTTTGACAATAGCCGCAAGTCTTCAGCTGTGAAGACAGAAAGCAATCGTCCTTTGAAGTCTTTGTCTGACTCCTTGAAAGGAAAGCAAGGACGTTTCCGTCAAAACTTGTTGGGTAAGCGTGTTGACTATTCGGCGCGTTCTGTTATTGTTGTTGGTCCTGAGTTGAAATTGCATGAGTGCGGTTTACCCAAGGACATGGCTGCAGAATTGTTCAAGCCATTTATTATTCGCAAAATGATTGAGCGTGGTATTGTGAAGACCGTAAAATCAGCGAAGAAAATTGTAGATAAAAAAGAAGCCATCGTTTGGGATATTTTGGAAAACGTATTGAAAGGACACCCAGTTCTTTTAAACCGTGCCCCAACCCTTCACAGATTGGGTATTCAAGCATTCCAACCCAAATTGATTGAGGGAAAGGCCATTCAATTGCATCCGTTGGTTTGTACGGCCTTCAACGCTGACTTTGATGGTGACCAGATGGCGGTTCACGTTCCACTAGGGCCTGCAGCCATTTTGGAAGCCCAATTGTTGATGTTGGCTTCTCATAACATTTTGAATCCTGCTAACGGAGCGCCGATCACGGTACCATCTCAGGACATGGTTTTGGGATTGTATTACATCACCAAATCACGTGTTGGAACACCAGAGCATCCTTGCAAAGGAGAGAATATGACTTTCTATTCTCCTGAGGAGGTGATTATTGCTTTCAATGAAGGTAAGTTGGATTTACACGCTAATATTAAAGTTCGTTGGACAGATTATGCAGGTAATGCATCCATCATAGAAACAACATGTGGTCGTGTGATTTTCAATGAGGTTGTTCCTAAAGAGGTTGGTTTCATTAATCAGTTGTTGACCAAGAAAGCTTTAAGAGATATCATCGGTGATATCCTAAAGATTGTAGGTGTCGCTCGTGCAGCCAAGTTCTTGGATTCAATGAAAGATTTGGGATACTATTGGGCATTTAGAGGTGGATTGTCCTTTAAGTTAACAGACGTTGTTATTCCTGCTGAGAAGGATAAGTTGGTGAGTTTGGCTACTGAGAAAGTGGCTGAGGTTTTTGAGAACTATAATATGGGTCTTATCACCAACAATGAACGATATAACCAAGTCATTGACATTTGGACCAATACCAATTCTCGTTTGACGAACATTTTGATGGATCGTTTGAAGACTGATCAGCAAGGTTTCAATAGCATTTACATGATGTTTGACTCCGGAGCTCGTGGATCTAAAGAGCAGATTCGTCAGTTGGCCGGTATGCGTGGTTTGATGGCTAAGCCACAAAAGAATGCAGCGGCTGGTGGTCAGGATATGATTGAGAACCCCATCTTGGCAAACTTCAAAGAAGGTTTGTCTATCTTGGAGTATTTCATTTCTACCCACGGTGCGCGTAAAGGTTTGGCCGATACGGCATTGAAAACAGCGGATGCTGGATACTTGACTCGTCGTTTGGTTGACGTTGCGCAAGATGTTATCATCAATGAGGTGGATTGTGGAACTTTGAGAGGATTGGTTACTTCAGCTTTGAAAAAGGCAGATGATGTCGTTGAAAGTTTGAGAGACCGTATATTGGGACGTGTTAGTGTTCATGATATTTACCATCCAGAAACTGGAGAGTTGATTGTTGAAGCTGCTCAAGAAATTACAGAAGATTTTGCAGATGCCATAGATAATGCAGGAATTGAGGACGTCGAAATCCGTTCTGTATTGACTTGCGAAAGCAAGCGTGGAGTATGTGCCAAGTGTTATGGCCGTGATTTGGCTACTGGTAAAATGGTTCAAGAAGGTTTAGCTGCTGGTGTTATCGCCGCACAATCCATCGGTGAGCCTGGTACTCAGTTGACATTGCGTACATTCCACACGGGTGGTGCGTCTTCAGCTAGTGCAATTGACAACGATATCCTTGCCAAGTATGGTGGATTGGTTGAAATTGATGAATTGCGCACAGTAGAGAATTCTCAAGGAAAAACAATTGTAGTTTCTCGTTCTTCTGAATTGAAGATCATGGATGAGAAAACTGGAGCAACTGTTATGACTGTAAACTTGCCTTATGGATCAACATTGATGGTAAAGCACAATGATACCGTTAAGAAAGGCGATGTTTTGTGTGAGTTTGACCCATTCAATAGTGTGATCATTACTGAAGAGGATGGTAGCGTTCAATTTGAGGCTGTTGAAGAAGGTATTACTTTCAAAACAGAAGTCGATGAGCAAACTGGATTCTCTGAAAAGATTATTATTGAATCAAAAGATAAAAAGAAGAACCCAAGTATCAAGATTGTTCGCAACAAGGAAGAAGTGCGTGAGTACTCACTTCCAGTAGGTGCTCACTTGAATGTTGAGGCTGGTCAAAAGTTAACCAAAGGTACCATCTTGGCTAAGATTCCAAGAATGGCTGGTCGTGGTGGTGATATCACTGGTGGTCTTCCTCGTGTAACTGAATTGTTCGAGGCTCGTAATCCATCTAATCCAGCAGTAGTTTCAGAGATTGATGGTATCGTGAAATACGGAAATACCAAGCGTGGTAACCGAGAAATTACTGTTCAGTCTAGAACTGGTGAAGAGCGTAAATATTTGATTCCATTGTCCAAGCATATTTTGGTTCAGTCTGAAGATTTTGTTCGCGCAGGTATGCCTCTTTCTGATGGTGCCGTTTCACCTGGTGATATTTTGGATATCCAAGGACCAACAGCTGTTCAAGAGTATTTGGTAAATGAGATTCAAGAGGTTTACCGTCTTCAAGGTGTGAAAATCAATGACAAACATTTCGAAGTGATTGTTCGTCAAATGATGCGCAAGGTAGAAATCACAGATGCAGGTGACAGCCGTTTCTTGGAGAACACTTCAGTGGATAAAGCTGAGTTCTTAGAAGAAAATGACTTGTTGTTTGACAAAGTAGTAATTACTGAACCTGGAGAAACTGATCGTTACAAAGCTGGTCAAATCATTACGGTTCGTCAGATGCGTGATGAGAACACCAATTTGAAACGCAACGATCAGAAGGAGATGGAAGCAAGGCCAGCTGTTACAGCAACAGCTCGTCCAATGCTTCAGGGTATTACCCGTGCTTCTCTGCAAACTGAGTCATGGATTTCCGCCGCATCCTTCCAAGAAACAACAAAAGTTTTGAACGAAGCAGCGGTACAAGGAAAGACGGATTACTTGATTGGTCTGAAGGAAAACGTTATCGTAGGACATCATATACCAGCAGGTTCTGGTGTAAGAAGATTCCAGAAGATGATTGTTGGATCCAATAAAGAGTACGTTGATCTAATGGCGAAAAGAGATAGTGAATAATTAATTACTCAGAAATGAAACTTAAAAACCCTCTCGGCGTAGAGGGTTTTTTTATTGTAACTTGTATTTATGTCGAGAAGTTTGATTTGTATAGTGTTAATGCTTGTTTTTAGATCAATGTTAGCTCAGCCTGATATTGATAGTCTGCATATTCGCGAGGAAATTGTTGAGATGTTGGATATTGATTCATTGTCCAGAATGGGAAGTGCAATGACTTCGTTGGTTGGTTTTTCAGAAAGAGATAGCAGAGAAATTCCTGGTGATATTTGGGTGGTATCTGCTGAAGACATTGAATCAATGGGTGCTACGGATCTTCTAGATGTCGTTGTTTATATGGCTTCGACATCATTGGGCAGAGATGTTGAAGACGGCTTGGGTCTTGGATTAAGAGGATTATGGGCCCAAGAAGGAAAGGTTTTGTTTATGTTCAATGGAATTCCATTGAATGACTTGGATTATGGCACTTATCTTTTAGGTGGGAGATTACCATTGCAAATGGTGAGCCGCATAGAGTTTAGTTTTGGACCTGGTTCTGTTAAATATGGCGGAACAGCTGCTTTAGGAGTTATCAATATTGTGCTAAAAAGTAATTCCGAGTTTTCGGGCGGAGTAATTCGAACAGATTTGAGTTTTTCTAACAACACATTGGATCGTCATTATATTGGTTTTATTGGCAATTATGAATTGAACGATAATTATAAAATGACCATTCAAGTGAATTCAGGAAAGATGAAAAAAAGCACTCGGCTTCAAAACTTGGGTAGGAGTGGGGTGATTAGTTGGAAAGACAGCTCTGATGTGGATTGTAACAATGTGTTTATTGGTTTGAGCAAGGGCAAATACCGAGGCGCATTTTATTACTCAGATTTTCAATCTCAAATTTCGGATGAACCTCAGCTTTTGCTGATGTCCACATTGGGAATGGACAATTCTCTGAATTTTAAGTTGTCTGATCACACCAAAATGGATATTCAATTGACTTATATGGATCAACTACCATGGATTGATTTGAATACAACAGACTCAAGTTTGATAGGCTCTAATACTCATTCACAACGTATTAACCAGAATATTATCTTCAAAAGTAAACTAGCCAAAAATTTAGATTTGGATTATGGGCTTCAAGGTATCTGGCAACAGTCTCAAATCCTTTTAAGAGAGGCTGTTTTTGATTACAATGAGCAGAATAAAATTAGAGTAGGGGGAGGGGCTGTTTTTTTTGATGGTTTTTATAAGGGGAGATGGGGATCACTTTCCATGGGTGCACGATTAGAAAGTCACACCTTTTCTAAAATTCTTTTTGCACCACGAATTGGTTATTCTTTTCAATTTCAAGGTTTTTATTTCAAATCATTTGTTGCTCAAGCGTTTAAAATAGCAACGATTCAAAATCAAAATGGCTCCATGTTTACGCAAAAGTTGAAGAATGAAACAGTGACTTCTATGGAGTTAGAAATGGGTTTG
>CAZNVU010000121.1:0-6749 GCA_964576575.1 uncultured Chryseobacterium sp. | reverse complement strand
GCATGCAGTAGAATTGTTTGAACAAAGCAAGTTTGCTCCTGCGCGCAAAGCCTTTGAAGATTACAGACAGAAGTTTTGTCAAATCAATACATCAATGGAATGTGCCAATGCGGAGTATTTCATAGCCCGCTGCGCACTTGAATTGTACCACAAGGATGCAGAGTTTTTGATGGATGTCTTCATTCGCAACCATCCGGATTCCCCTCAAAAAGAAAGAGCCTATTTCGAAATGGGTGTCTTTTATGGCAAGAAGAAAAATGCCAATAAATGTTTGGAATGGTTAGCCAAAGTAGACTTGCGTTCCTTGTCAAACAAAGATCAAATTGTATTTCATTACTATAAAGCTGAGTCACTGTATAGCAAAGGAGACAAGAAAGGCGCACGTGGTGAGTATTTTGTAATCAAAGACAAAGAGAGCGTTTATCAATTTTCTTCGTTGTATATGTACAGCCATTTGGCATACGAAGACAATGATTACACTGCGGCTTTGGAAGGTTTTGAGATTTTAAAGAACAATCCCAACTTTCGTGAACGTGTTCCTTTGTACATCGCTCAAATTTATTATTTGCAGAAGAGGTACGATGAGCTTATCAATTACAGCAACGAGGTGCTGGAAGTTTCCGCGCAGTTGGATGAAGGGAAAGCAGCTGAAATTCAAAAATTAGTGGGTGACGCCTATTTCAACAAAGAACGTTACGCTGAGTCCATTCCATATCTAGAACACTTTGCAAAAGTGAAGGGGAAAGGTCAAATGAGCCGTGAAGATCAATACCGTCTGGCCTTTGCCTATCAGCGCAGTGAGCAATGGCAAAAGGCGGTTGATGGTTACAGTGGTGCCAAAAGCAAGGAAGATTTATTGGGTCAAATGGCTGCTTACAATGAGGGTTTGTGTTACATCAAAATGGACAACAAGCGTGAGGCTTGGAAGGCTTTTGGTGCAGCAAGGGACATCGCTTTTGATTTGGAATTGCAGGAAGATGCGATGTTCAACTTTGCCAAGTTGGCTTTTGAATTGTCTTCGGATCCTTTTGATGATGCCATCACTTCTTTCGAAGCCTATCTGGCTAAGTATCCAGATAGTCCCAAACACGATGAGGCTTACCAATTCTTGCTGAATGTTTATATGAAGACCAAAAATTATGAAAAAGCATTGGCTTCCTTGGACAAAATCAAAAAGAAAGACAATGTGGTTAAGGCTGCCTACCAGAGTCTTTCCTACAACAGAGCTGTGGAATTGTATCAGTCTAGAGAATACGACAAGTCGATGAAGTTTTTTGACCAGTCCTTTACCTATCCTATCGATCAACGCATTTCAGCTAGTGCAAGATTTTGGTTGGCGGAAATAGCTTACCATAAAAATGATTATGCCTTGGCTTTTAATCGTTATGAGCAATTCCTTGATGAACCAGGTGTGTTTGAAACGGAATACCACGGAGCAGGGTACTATGGTCAGGGATATTGTAAGTTCAAAGCGGCTGGAAAAGAATTGGATCCAGAGGTGGCAAAGACAAGATACTTGGAGTCTTTGCCGTATTTTAAAAAATTCATCGAGACCCATGGTGTCAAGGATCCAAGAAAAAACTATGATGCTGTATTGCGCGTGGCTGATGTTTACTTTGTCAATAAGCAATATGACAATGCGATTGTATATTATGACAAAGTAGCGGACGATAGCCAAGGCAATAAGGATTATGCTATGTACCAAAAAGGTTTGGCCTATGGTTATTTAGGGCAACCTGATAAAAAAACGTGGGTGCTCAAATCCATGCTTAAGGAATTGCCTGGATCAAAGTATGAAGTTGATGCAATTTATGAATTGGCCAAATCCTATTTGATGGATGATCGACTGATTGAGTCCGAGGAATACTATAATATCCTTTTTAAGGATCACGAGGGAAGTGCATACACCAAAAAGGCGCTAGCCGACCAATGCCTTCTTTTTGCCAAACAAAACAAATTGGAAAAACTCAAACAAGCATGGAATCAGCTTGTAGATAAGTTTCCCAATGACCCCATCCTCTTGGATGCCATTGCCATTGTCAAGCCCATGTTGATTGAAGATGTGGCCTTTCAACAGCAAATCAAAGGACTGAAGGTTTTAAACGTTAGTGATTCTGAGATTGAAGAAGAAGTATATTCTCGCGCAGCAGAGCTAGGATTCTCTGAAAACTGCGAAGCCGCTGTGCCAAAGTTGCGTCAGTACATCCAACAATTTCAGCCTGCCTTACATGCTGCGGAAGCCAATTATTTGTTGGCGGAATGTCTGTACAAATCCAACGACCAAGATGGAGCATTAGATGCCTACAATGCAGTGATTGCCCAACCATTTAACGAGTACACAGAAGATGCTTTGTTAACAGCCTCAAGCATTCAATTCAATAGAAAAAATTGGGATATCGCTGCACAACACTATACAGAGTTGGAGCAAGTGGCGGTTTCCAAAAACAATGTTTTGGAATCTCAAGTAGGATTGATGCGTTGTTTTTATTACAAAAAGGATTTTGTTCATGCATTGGAATATGCCAACAAGGTTATTGATAACCAAGGCATTCCGGAGGATGTAAAAAATACTGCTTACCAATGGAGAGGCTTGATGCGTGCTGAGAACAAAGAGTATGATTTGGCCAGAGCGGACTGGGCGGTAATTATCGAGAAAGGTGGTCGTCAAGCAGCTGAGGTAAAGTATTTGCGTTGCAAATCGTTCTATGATCAAGCCAACTTTGAAATGGCTGAGGCGGAGATTTATGATATGGTGGATCAATTTGGTGGATTTGCGGAGCCCCGCAACAAAGCCTTCTTGCTTTTGGTTGATGTGTACATTGGCATGACTGACTTTTTCCAAGCACGCGCCACCATTGAGGCCATAGAAGCAAATGTTGAAGATCAAAAAATCAAAGACGAGGCCAAGGCTAAACTTGAAATCATTTCATTGAAAGAGGCGGAAGCAGCAGAGAAAGTAAAGCAGCCAGAGGTAATTGAAGAAATTAATATCGAAGAAAGCAGTCCTGTAATCGAAAACAAAGAGGGAGGTAACAATGAATAAGGCAATGAATATCGTTTCAATGTTGTTGTTTTTATGTACAACGACATTGTTTGCACAGGTGGACACATCAATGGTACAAAGTGCTGAATTTGATGGAGAGTTGAAGATTCGCTTGCGCGATGCAGGAAAGATCAGTTCCAATCCAAGCATCATTGAGCAAAAGTCGAAAATGGAAAAAATTAAGTTTTCATTTCTCCCTACAGCATCAGTATCCACAAAAGATCCAGAGAAATTAGCTGCTGCTAAAATTAATGTGATTGACAAACTTCCCAATTTACAGAACGGATACATCATTGCTGGTATGGGCAATTATGTTACGCCCATTGTGGATGGGCATTACTCATCAGGAAGAAACAAAAAAGGTGATTGGGGAACACGCATTTATCATTTGAGTAGTCAGGGAGGTGTTGTCCCAGATACCAATATTGTTAAGAGTAATTACAGTGAAACCAGGGGGCAGTTGTATGGTCGTTATTTCTTTGATCATTTCAGTATCAAAGGCGCAGCCAATTATGCCCGCAACGTCAATCAATTTTATGGAAATGCCTTTTCGGGTTTGACAGACTCTTTGGTGCAAGCTTTGGGAGCTGGTCAATTGTGGCAAACAATGGGAGGTTCCATTGCCATAGATAAATTCTCAAGGGACTCTACAGAGTTGAATTACAATGGTGGCCTTCGTTTCAATCATGGAACGGGCAAATTGGGCGAGCAGGAAGAGTGGCTGAATGCCAATGTTGGATTAAGCAAAATGGTTAAGACGGAAGTATTTGCGGTGGATCTCGGTTTCCAATGGAATGCCTTCACAGGCAATGGAATGAATTACAACGCGCTCGCGGTTGCCCTAACTGCGGATGATTCATTGGTTCAATCACGCAAGCAGGACAACATGATCATTCGTTTTCAACCCAGTGCATACACCGTTTGGAAAGATTTGCGTGTTAAAGTAGGTATGGGCGTTTTCATCGAACCCAATGCAGAAAAACCCGCCAATTTCTATCCTGAATTGGAATTGAAATGGAATATTTTGGATGGCTTGTTTTTGCCATATGCTGGAGTGAAAGGAGGGGTGGAACTCAATACTTTCCACAGCTTGATGGAGCAAAATCCTTTTGTTATTTCCAATCCACTTTTGAAAAACAGGAACAATAAACTTGAAGCCTATGCCGGTATCAATGGTGTGATTTCTTCAAAAATGGGATATGAGTTGGGTGCCAATTGGAACAGGTACGAGAACCAAATATTCTTTGCCAATGATTACAACTCGTCCTATGGCAACAGATTCAATGTGTTGTATGGCAACATGGATAGGATAGATGGACATGCACGTTGGATGATGCGCAGTGGCGAACATTGGGATTGGGATTTGATTGGACATTATTATTACTACAAAGTAGAAGGCTCCAACAAAGCTTGGAACTTGCCTACTTGGAAGGGCACTGCTACAGGACGTTTCAAGTTCAATGATCAATGGAACATCGCAGCTCAGGTGCATTACATCGGAGATCGCTATGCATTGGGTATTCAAGATTCATTGACCACTGAGCCTGAGACAGTTGAAGGACTCAAATGGAATGAACGCAGTATCAGCGAGCAAAAGATGCGAGGCTTTATAGATGCCAATTTGGAGGTTAAATATCAGTATAATAAGCAAATTGCGGCATGGGCCAAGGTCTACAATACTATTTCTCAGCGTTATCAGATTTGGAATGGTTATGACCAGCAACGGGTGCTCTTTCAACTGGGTGCGGCCTTGTCTTTTTGAGGTTGGTATTTGTTGATGAAATGTGAACAAGATTCGGGGGTGTAGGCCCCCGTTTTTTATGCCTTTTTTTCAGGAGCATTGTATCTTTGAAAGCCTTGCAAATGAAGCTTTGCAAGGGATTATTAGACGACAAAAACCAAACAACTATTTATTGTTATTACCATGAGTGAAAACAACCCCAATTCGGCCAATTATACTGCCGCCAATATCCAGAGCTTGGAAGGGATGGAGCACGTTCGCATGCGCCCTGCCATGTACATCGGAGACATTGGCACCAGAGGATTACACCACTTGGTGTATGAAGTAGTGGACAACTCCATCGACGAGGCTTTGGCCGGCTATTGCGATACCGTTTACGTTACCATCAATGAAAACAACAGCATCACCGTAGAGGACAACGGTCGCGGTATCCCTGTGGATATGCATGCCAAGGAAGGTGTATCCGCACTCCAGGTAGTCATGACCAAAATTGGCGCGGGTGGTAAGTTTGACAAAGGTTCATACAAAGTATCCGGTGGTCTGCACGGCGTTGGGGTAAGTTGCGTTAACGCATTGTCTACATTGCTTAGAGCCGAGGTTCACCGAGGTGGTAAAGTATATGTTCAGGAATATTCCATTGGAAAGCCGCTCTATCCTGTCAAGGAAGATGGTGTTACGGAGAAGCAAGGTACCATCGTTACTTTCCAACCAGATGCCAGCATCTTTGATGTATTAGAATACAACTACGATACATTGGCCAACCGCATGCGCGAATTGGCTTTCTTGAACAAAGGAATCAAAATCAGATTAACAGATCGCCGTGAGACCAATGAGGATGGAAGCTTCAAAGGGGAATTGTTTGAGAGTACAGAGGGACTGTCAGAGTTTGTTCGCTTCATTGATCAAAGTCGTCCCAACATCATTCAAAAGGTCATTCACATGGAGCGTACTGATGGCCCTATCCCAGTGGAAGTGGCCATGGTGTACAACGATTCTTTCAATGAAAATATCTACAGCTACGTCAACAACATCAATACCCATGAAGGTGGTACACACTTGCAAGGTTTTCGCCGCGGTCTAACCACCACTTTGAAAAACTTTGCGGAGAAAAGTGGATTGTTGGACAAATTGAAAATTGAAATTTCTGGTGACGATTTCCGTGAAGGATTAACCGCCATTGTTTCTGTGAAGGTTCAAGAACCACAATTTGAAGGACAAACCAAAACCAAGTTGGGCAACAAGGAAGCTGTAGCTCCCGTGAGCCAAGTGGTTTCTGAAATGTTGGAAGCTTATTTAGAAGAGCATCCCAACGATGCCAAAGCCATAGTTGGTAAAGTAGTATTGGCCGCCCAGGCGCGTGTTGCTGCGCGCAAGGCGCGTGAGATGGTGCAAAGAAAAGGAGTGGGAACAGGAGGTGGCTTACCAGGTAAGTTGGCCGACTGTTCAGAGAAAGATCCTGTGAAATCAGAATTGTTCTTGGTTGAGGGAGACTCTGCAGGCGGAACAGCCAAGCAAGGTCGTGACCGTGTGTTCCAAGCCATTTTGCCATTGCGGGGTAAAATCTTGAATGTTGAGAAAGCCATGCAACACAAGATTTTGGAGAATGAAGAGATCAAGAATATCTACACGGCATTGGGTGTATACATCGGCACGGAAGACGACAGCAAAGCGTTGAACTTAACCAAGCTTCGTTACCACAAGATTGTCATCATGTGTGATGCTGACGTCGATGGATCGCACATTGAGACATTAATCTTGACTTTCTTCTTCCGCCACATGAAGGAGTTGATAGAAGGTGGGCACATTTACATTGCCACACCACCATTGTATTTGGTGAAGAAGGGGAACAAGGCAGAGTACGCATGGAATGAAGAAATGCGTGATAACTTGATAGCAGAAATGAGAGGAGCGGGGCAGGAGAGCAGTGTCAACGTTCAGCGCTACAAGGGTTTGGGAGAGATGAAT
>CAZNVU010000120.1:0-6752 GCA_964576575.1 uncultured Chryseobacterium sp. | reverse complement strand
CGATGCCCATGACCGTGGAATAGTTGTCGTAGAATCCGCCGGTGCAGGCCATTGGTGGGATGCCCGGAGACAACTTGACCCCTTTGGACGTGGTCAAATTTGCATCTGCTTTTTGCGCAGTGCATCAAGAACAATTGAACAAAAAAGACATCACCATCGTGATCGGTCGTGATGCCCGCATATCTGGTGAAATGATCGCCACCTTGGCTGCGCAAACGCTGGTGGGCATGGGTGCCAAAGTCATTGACTTGGGATTAAGCACAACGCCTACTGTTGAAATGGCTGTTACGCATTACAAAGCAGATGCGGGCATTATCCTTACAGCCAGTCACAATCCTGCGCAATGGAATGCTTTGAAGTTGCTCAACAACAAAGGCGAATTTATTTCAGCAGCCTTGGGACAGCAGGTATTGGACTGGGCCGAGAAAGGAGTAAACTATGCTTCTGTGGATGCACTGGGTTCGATTGAAAAACAATCGGATTGGTCGTACCACCTACAAGCGATATTGAAACACCCTTTGGTCAACGTTCCTGCTGTTGCAGCAAAAAAAATCAAAGTCGTCGTGGATGGCATCAACTCCTCAGGATCATTATTCATTCCTGAATTGTTGCGCGCCATGGGCGTTGAGGACATCATCGTTTTGAATGCAGAACCCAACGGACATTTTGCACACAACCCAGAGCCGCTTGCAGAGCACTTGGTAGAAACTTGCAAAGTGATTCAAGCTGAAGGTGCCGACATGGGTATTGTGGTAGATCCAGATGTAGATCGCTTGGCCTTCATTGATGAAAATGGTGTTTTGTTCGGTGAGGAATACACCTTGGTGGTCATTGCTGATTATGTCTTAAAACACAAAAAAGGAAATACCGTTTCTAACCTCAGCTCTACACGTGCCTTGCGCGATGTGACCGTTAAACACGGCGGAGAATATTTTGCCTCTGCTGTTGGAGAAGTCAATGTTGTAGAAAAGATGAAAGCCGTGAATGCCGTTATTGGTGGAGAAGGAAACGGCGGCATCATTGTTCCTGAGTTGCATTACGGACGTGATGCGTTGATTGGTATTGCATTGTTCTTGTCGCACTATGCTGAAGTAAACATGAGCTTATCTGCTTTGAAACAAACCTACCCAGCCTATTGTATGGGTAAGAAAAAAGTAGATTTGGATCCCAGCAAACCTTCAGATAAAATATTGGCAGCCTTGACCACCAAGTTTGCCCATGAAAATACCAACACCATTGATGGATTAAAAATTGACTTTCCGGACTACTGGGTGCATTTGCGCCGCAGCAATACGGAGCCCATCATTCGCATCTACACCGAGGCGGGTTCACAAGAAATGGCCGATGCGATGGCCGATCAATGGATCAAAGAAATCAATGACATTTCGATTGCATGAAAAGTATTTATTTAGACAACGCCGCCACCACACCATTGGCGCCTGAAGTATTTGAAGCCATGACTCCTTATTTGAGGGATCATTATGGCAATCCATCTTCCAGTCACCATTTGGGACGCGTTACCAAGTCGGCCATTGAAACCGCACGCCGCACCATTGCCAAAAATTTGAATTGTCAACCTGGGGAAATCTATTTCACCAGTGGCGGAACAGAGGCTGATAATTTGGCCATGCATGCGGCAGTCCGCGACTTGGGATGTCAGCACATCATTACCACACCCATTGAACACAGCGCCATAGTCAAAACAGCAGAATTGTTGAATCAACAAGGAAAAGCCCAGTTGCATTTCGTTGACTTAACAGACAACGGCAGTGTCAATTTGGAACACCTGGAAAGCTTGTTGCAAAACAACGCCAACTGTTACGTCACGTTGATGCATGGGAACAATGAGATTGCCAATCTGTTGCCACTGCAAACCGTGGCTGAGATGTGCAAAAAGTACAATGCCATTTTCCACAGTGATACCGTACAAACCATGGGGCACTATGCCTTTGACTTGCAAAAGACACCCGTGATGATGTTGAATGCAGCGGCACACAAATTCCACGGACCCAAAGGAGTAGGATTTATCTACATCAACAAAAGTTTGAAGCTCAACGCGGACATTACAGGGGGCGGACAGGAGCGAGGATTGCGTGGAGGAACAGAAAATATTTCGGGCATCATTGGCATGACCAAGGCCATCGAATTGGCCTATGCGCATTTGGAGGAACACCAGCAGCACATTGGTTCAATGAAGCAATACATGAAGAACAAATTGCAGGAGCAATTTCCCAATATTGTATTCAATGGCAACAGTGCTTCTGAAGACAGTTTGTACACCGTTTTGAATTGCACCTTTCCAGCACACAGCAACAGTGATATGTTTTTGTTTTTGTTGGATTTGGAGGGCGTATGTGCATCGGGCGGCAGTGCCTGCAGCAGTGGCGCCACCAAGGGGTCACATGTCCTCACGGCCATTGATGCTTTGAGACCAGGACAAGCGAGTGTGAGATTTTCGTTTGGTCGCTACACCACCAAGGAGGAGATTGATGAGACGATGGGGATTTTGGTGCGGTTGATGGGGTAACAAAATCTCTGACTAAAATTCATTAACGCAAAGGAAACGAAGCATGCGCAGAGCGCGCAAAGAGGACAATGAAAGTGATATTGTTTCCCTTGCTTCCTTTGCGAAAAAACTTTGCGCGCATTGCGTTAAAAATGTATTAACGCAAATAGCGAAGCATCGCTACACAGAGAAGGCGCAAAGCGTGCGAAGTAGACACTAAAACCATATTGTTTCACTTGCGTCCTTTGCGAAAACTTTGCGAGCTCTGCGTTTGAATACAGCATTACCCTTTACTTCAAATCATACAAGAAATTGGGACAGAGATCAAACCCATTGGGCCATTCCAATCCCCCGCCTGGCTCAATGGCCACGCGCTCAAAAAAGGACTTATCCGACAAAGGAGCGCTCATGCCATCCTTTATCAATGGACTACAATCCACTTGATGAATGGTAGCATCTTCAAACTGAATTTGGAGTTTGAAATGCTCCAATACTATGACGTCGATTACCCTGTGCATCATTCTTTAAGTAAGCGGTTTTATTGGCTTCACGGGTTCATTGCGCTGGGCTAAATCCCAATCCAATTGGAGTTCTAATTGGTTTATTTCCGCCCATTCCAACACCATGGCGTGCGCTCTTGGTGGCAAATTTCCCTTTAACCTTTCTAAAGTAAAGATATGATATTCCGCTGAATCATTCTGATAAATGGCGTGAAAATGAGGAGGCGCATGATCTTGATAGTACATTCTGATGATGATCCCGAAAAAACGACTTATCTCTGGCATAATAGAAACAATTAATGAGAAAAAATGAAATGAGTAAGAATAATTTGATGGAGCAAAACTATAGTGACCTCACAAAAATGCTTATGCAAAAACAAGCATAAATTATGTGAGGAAAAACCCAAGCAATCAAGCTTTCATTCATCATGACACTGTATGTTGGCCGGACAATATCGATTTGAATCCGGATTGGTTGGAGGAGTAATTAGTCACTATCATTGCAGAAGCAAAAAGGCTAGAATCCTTAATGGAAAATTCCATTTCATACCATTCAATTCCAACTGAAAAAATATTGTTCGAATACTGAATAACAGAAATTCATTGATTCATGGCACTTTATTGGACACCAACTCAAAATTCACTATTTTGGTGAAATGAAACACCCCATACTCCTCATTCTGATTTTGTATTCTACAACCATTTTTGCCCAGCAGAAACAAAAGGTGCAAGGAACGTATTCCATGGTAATGAATAGACAAATGAGCATGGAAGTGGCAGAGCAACTCTGCATTGAGCAGGCCCGTTTAAAAGCCCTCGGCGAGTCGTTTGGCTACCGTGTTTCAGAGGTTACCATCAATCAAGTAAAAGAATCCAACCGCATCATGTCAGATGACTTCCAAAGCATCGCACAAACCCAAGTGCAAGGAGAATGGATCATGGACTTGGAGGAGCCCACCATTGCCTGGACTCGCCTCAACAATGAAATGCAAGTTACCGCAACAGTGAAGGGAGAAGCCATGGGCTTTCCCGATGGAGGAAAATTGCAATGGTCATTGAATACCTGCGCCTACCCTGATTGCGCGAGTCCCACTTCCCAATTCAAACATGACAATGACTTATATCTGCAATTGAAAACCTCTGAATCGGGATTCATCAACGTGTATTATTGGGACCATCAACTGCACAGGATGTACCGATTGTTTCCCAATGCTCAATACAATGAATTGAAAGGGGTAAAAATCAAGGCCGACCAGAGCTACATCTTTTTTAAAAACCCTTCACCCTTTCCTGAGCATCCGAGCGTAGAAGAATTGCAACTAACCGTCAGCAATGAAAAAGACCAAAGTCAAACGGATGAGATTATTGTTATTTATAGCAAAAATGAAATTCAAAAACCGTTGTTAACCATGGAATCGGGATTATTCGGGATGGATGAAAAGGCTTTTATTCAATGGAAAAGCGGAATTTATTCCAAGGACAATTTGGTGGATGTACAGAGTATTCCAGTAACGATTGTGAGGTAGGTACTTTGCTATTGTATAGAAAAATAAATTAACGCAAAGGAAACGAAGAATGCGCAGAGCACGCAAAGAGAACAATGAAAGTAATATTGTTTCTTACTTGCGTCCTTTGCGAAAACTTTGCGTAGCGATGCCTCGCTATCCGCGTTAAAAATGTGTTCACGCAAAGAGAACAGAGCAGGAGCACAGAGCAGGAGCAAGGATCGCGAAGAGGTTGATGCGTCAATGCTTCAGTTTCTCCTCCTTCGGGACCAAAAGCAATAAGAAGAATCCCAAAATAAAAAACACCACCAACGCCAAAATGCTGGCGCGCATGGTGCCAAAAGTGCCTTCTAAAAATCCAAAAGAAAACAATCCAATGATCAACCCCAGTTTCTCTGTCACATCGTAAAAACTAAAATAAGATGCTGTGTCATCGGTCTTGGGTAAGAACTTAGAATACGTGCTTCTTGCCAAACTCTGCGTCCCGCCCATGATGAAGCCAATGACTCCCGCCGCGATATAAAACGTCACCACCTCTGTCACCCCATAATAGGCATAAGCGCATACTCCGACCCAAATCAACAAAGCCATCATCAGCATAGGCACGTTACCCAATTTCTTGGATCCCCATGAGAACAACATTGCACCGGGAATGGCTATCAATTGCACCAAAACAATGGCGACTATTAACTGTGATGAATCCAGATTGATTTCCTTCTCTCCAAAAAATGCAGCCATCTGCATGATGGTTTGAATGCCCATCGAAAAAACAAAAAAGGCAACCAAATATCTTTTCAAAGATTTTATCTCCTTCATCTGATCCCAAACCTTGCGTAACTCATTGAATCCTTTTTTCCATGAGGCGCTTGCATCTTGCTGATGAATAGCCTCTTCTTTCAGGTGATAAAAAGTAATCTGTGCAAATCCTGCCCACCAAATACCTACACTCACAAAACTCCATCTTGCACTCATATCAAATCCTTTGATGGCAATCAAGTTCATGATTAACAAACTGACGCTACCGATGTAGCCCAATGAATAGGCCTTTGCACTGACTTTGTCTTGTTCATCTTTGTCTGCAATTTGAGGAAGGAATGAATTGGCAAAAGCATAAGAGCACCAAAATCCAATACACGCCAACATGATGCTTACAAAGGACAACTCCAAATGTGCAGGATCAAAAAAGTATAAGGAAGCACATGAGGCGGCACCGATGTAACAAAAGATCTGAAGAAAACGCTTGCGCATATGGTAGTAATCCGCAATACCCGACAGCAAAGGAACCAAGACACTTACACAAGCCAATGAAAAAGCCAAAGCGTAAGACAAAGCCTCTGTGTTCTTCAAAGTCCATCCAAAAAAATGAACTTTATCGTCAATGATGTCTCCATTGGCATTGCGCACCGATGTGACAGCACCATAAAATATGGGAAATATGGCAGAACTGATCACCAAGTTATACGTCGAGTTGGCCCAGTCATACATGCCCCAGGCATTTTGAATTTTCTTGCGTTGATTCATAGTTGAAATGTAATCATTTAACCTTTGTCTATCTTACTTTTGTCCAAAGAAAATTTGAACATGACACCGTCATATGACATCATCATTGTAGGAGGAGGAATTGTGGGCGCTGCAACCTTCTACAAAATGCAACGCCGCTTCCCCAACTTTGATATTTTATTGATTGAAAAAGAAAATCGTTTGGCCGATCACCAAACCGGGAACAACAGTGGCGTAATTCACAGCGGCATCTATTATAAGCCCGGCTCACAAAAAGCCATCAATTGCGCCAATGGAAGAAGAGAGCTCGTTGAATTTGCTAAAAAGTACAATGTACCCCATGATGTCTGTGGTAAATTGATTGCAGCTACTGATGCATCTGAATTGCCTTTTTTGGAGAAGATTTATCAGCATGGAATTGCCAATGGCATAGAAACCATCAGAAGGGTCAATCCCAATGAGATGAGGGAGATTGAACCTCATGTTCGCGCTATTGACGGCATCCATGTGGGTTGCACTGGAATCATTGATTTCAGAAGAGCAACTGAGGTGATGTGTGAAATAGCCACAGGACAAAACAACAACAGCAAAGTGAATTTGGGCGAGGAGGTGAAAGGATTTGAACGAAACGGAATGTACACAACGGTGGTATCTGATAAAGGTCAATACAGTTGTCGTTATTTGATTGTCTGTGGTGGTTTGCAAGCGGATCGTTTGGCCAAAAAAGACGGTGTGGATTTG
>CAZNVU010000119.1:0-6774 GCA_964576575.1 uncultured Chryseobacterium sp. | reverse complement strand
CGCCAATTCAAAAATTTCTTTTTCGATAATGGCGATGTCCTTCTCCAATTCTTGTGAGTATACTTCTAGAAATGGTATTTCAATTTTAATTCCCTCCCATTCCATGTCAGCCAGAATGGGCATTAATGGCATTTCAACATCTTTGAATAGTCCCATTAGTCCTTCTTTTTCCAGCTGTGGTTGAAGAATTTCAAAAAGTTGATAGGTGATGTCGGCATCCTCACAAGCGTAATCGGAAATTTCTACCGCGCTTAAGGTGCTCATGCTTCCTTGGTCTTTTCCTTTTTTCCCAATAAGCGTTTCGATACTAATGGGAGTGTAACACAACAATTTTTCGGATACCTCGTCCATTCCATGCTTACCGTCTGGATGCAGAAGGTAATGCGCAATCATGGTGTCAAATAGGTTGTTTTTGAAGTCAATACCGTATTGGCGCATTGCTTTCAAATCAAATTTGATATTGTGTCCAATTAGGGTTTTACTTGAATCCTGCAATATGGGTTGAAAGAGTTCCAACCATTCTTTGGCATGTGCTCTTTCTTCCGGGAGATGCACATAATATCCAGTTCCTTTTTTAAAGGAAAATGAAAGACCTACAAGTCGGCAAGTGAATGTATTCAGTTCAGATGTTTCAGTATCAAAACAAAATTGATTTTCACTTTTTAATTTTTCTATCAAATCCAAACACTCTTCTTTGGTCTGAATGAGATGATATACATGCTCAACATCTAATATGGTTTTACACATAGAAGGGGCGGGGGCATCATGACTTTCTACGGTAAACAATTCCCCTTGAATGGGCTCAGAAGGCTCCTCACTCAGTATGCGCTTGCTCAATGTTCTGAACTCTAACTCCTCCAATACATCTTTTAATTTTTCTTTGTCCCAATCCTTTAATCGCAACTGCTCTTCATCAAAAGGTACGGGAGCATCCAAAATGATGGTTGCCAATTTCTTCGAAAGAATTGCTTGATCTTTGAATTGCTCAACGTTCTCTTTTAATTTGCCTTTTAACTGATGGGTGTTTTCTAGCAGACCTTCGAGTGATCCAAATTCTTTGACTAATTTTTGCGCAGTCTTTTCACCTACGCCAGGTATTCCTGGGATGTTGTCTACAGCGTCTCCCATCATGCCCAGGATATCAATTACTTGATCTATTCTTTGGATATTGAATTTTTCCAATACTTGCGGGATACCCAATATCTCCGCCGGTCCACCCTGGTAGCCAGGTTTGTATACGTAAATATTTTCTGAGACCAGCTGTCCATAGTCTTTATCGCTGGTCATCATGTAGGTCAAAAACCCTTCTTTTTCAGCCACCTTCGCCAAGGTGCCCACAACATCATCCGCTTCATATCCTTCTTTCATTAAAATGGGAATATTGAATGCCTCAATGATTTGCATGATATAGGGAACGCTCAATTTGATGTCTTCAGGCGTTTCTTCTCGGTTGGCTTTGTATGCTTCGTAGTCTATCTCACGAAGTGTTTGCGCGGGAGCATCAAAAACCACTGCCATGTGGGACGGCTTTTCATTTCGCATGATGTCCAATAGCACATTGGTGAAGCCGAACATTGCCGAGGTATTTAATCCCTTGGATGATATTCTTGGACTCCGAATAAAAGCGTAATAAGCACGGAAAATCAATGCGTATGCATCAATTAAGAATAATTTTCTGGGATGGTTTTGAGAGATCATGTTTCAAAGATAAGCCCTCACATGTGGAGGGCTTATGCATTGAGTCAATAAGTTTTCTTCAATTATGAATTCAGTTTCAACACTGCTAAGAAAGCTTCCTGAGGAACTTCTACAGATCCTACTTGACGCATTCTCTTTTTTCCTTCCTTTTGTTTTTCTAGCAACTTTCTTTTACGAGAAATATCACCTCCATAACATTTGGCTGTTACGTCCTTGCGCAATGCTTTGATGGTTTCACGGGCAATGATTTTAGCGCCAATTGCTGCTTGTAGGGCTATCTCAAATTGTTGTCTTGGGATCAATTCACGCAATTTGATGCAAATCTTTTTACCCAAATCAAATGCATGATCGCGGTGTATCAATGCGCTCAATGCATCCACCTGATCACCATTCAACAAGATATCCATTTTAACCAAATCGGATTGCTGCATTCCAATGGGGAAGTAATCAAATGACGCATATCCTTTTGAGATAGTTTTAAGGCGATCGTAGAAATCAAATACAATTTCAGCCAAAGGCATTTCGAAAGTCAATTCAATTCTATCCGAAGTCAAGTAAACTTGATTGGTTAACATGCCGCGTTTTTCAATGCACAGGGTCATGATTGCGCCAATGTAATCGGATTTGGTAATGACTTGTGCTTTGATGTATGGCTCTTCTACATATTCCAGTTTATTGGGGTCGGGCAATTCAGAAGGATTGTGAATTTCATGTTGTGTGCCATCCTTTAGATAAGCGATGTAGCTTACGTTAGGGACAGTGGTAATCACAGTCATATTAAATTCTCGTTCCAATCGTTCTTGGATGATTTCCATGTGAAGCATTCCAAGGAAACCGCAACGGAATCCAAATCCCAGTGCGGCTGAACTCTCTGGTTCAAATACTAGAGAAGCATCATTCAATTGGAGTTTCTCCATGCTCGCCCGTAGCTCTTCGTATTCGTCTGTATCCACTGGATAAACACCAGCAAATACCATCGGTTTTACATCTTCAAATCCCTTCACTGCTTCAAGGCAAGGATTGATGGTAGTAGTGATGGTATCGCCAACTTTTACTTCAGAGGCTGTTTTGATACCTGAAATAATGTATCCCACATCGCCCGCTTTAACTTCAGCACGGGGCATCAAATCCAATCCAAGGCAACCAATTTCATCTGCAAAATATTCACGGCCATTGCTCATGAATTTTACTTTGTCCCCTTTTTTTAGTGTGCCATTCAAAATTTTGTAATAGGCAATGATTCCACGAAAGGAATTAAAGACGGAATCAAAAATCATTGCCTGCAATGGAGCTTCAGGATCACCTTTTGGTGGCGTTATGCGCTCACAAATAGCTTCTAAAATGAGATCTACACCTTGGCCTGTTTTACCAGAAGCAATCAATATTTCGTCGCGCTCACATCCTAAAAGTTCAACTACCTGATCTTTTACCAATTCGGGTTCCGCATTGGGTAGGTCAATTTTATTGAGAATTGGGATGATGGTCAAATCGTGTTCCATCGCCAAATACAGATTGGAGATGGTTTGTGCTTGGATACCCTGCGTACAGTCAACAATCAATAATGCCCCTTCGCAGGATGCGATGGATCTGGAAACTTCATAGCTGAAGTCAACGTGCCCGGGGGTGTCGATTAAATTCAGTGTATAATTTTTTCCTTTGTGGGTATGGCTCATTTGAATGGCGTGGGCCTTGATGGTTATACCTTTTTCACGCTCCAAGTCCATATCATCAAGGGTTTGGGCAACCAATTTTCTGTCATCAACCGTCTTGGTAACTTGTAAAAGACGATCGGCCAACGTGCTTTTGCCGTGGTCAATGTGTGCGATAATGCAGAAATTCCTGATGTGATCCATAATTTACCCCAATTTGCGGATTGCGAAAATACGTGTATTTAAGCAAAAAAATCGATTGTTTACTCTGAATTTCCGATATTTTTGTTGACCTGCAAATTTGAGACGATGAAGAATTTTTTTTTAATGTTGGGATGGTTGTTGACCATCTCTGTTTGGGCACAACATGAGCATCCTTGCGGACAAGTACATGCCATGGATGCTTTCTTTGAAGAACATCCGGAGTATAGGACTGAGGCCTCTGCGGCAGCGGTTTATTTGCAGGAATACACGCGAAGTTATGGGGAGTCGCGTGGAGGACAGGCCATCTACACTGTTCCTGTGGTTTTTCATGTGATTCATAATTATGGTTCTGAGAATATCTCAGATGACCAAGTTATAGAGGGTCTTTTTATTCTCAACAGAGATTTTAGGAAAATGAATAGTGATACCATCATTGTTGTAGATGCATTTGATCAATTGGTTGCGGATGTTGGTATAGAGTTCAAATTGGCAACCAAGGACCCTAACGGAAATTGCACATCAGGTATAACGAGAACTGTAAGTGATCTAACTACTGTCGGGGATCAGCAAGTGAAAGATTTAATTATGTGGCCTAGAAATGAATACTTGAATATATGGGTTGTGCAAAATGCCAATGGTGCAGCAGGATATTCCAATTTACCTCCAAATGTAGCAGGTAGCTGGGGAGCTGACACTGATGGTATTGTTATACGTTCAGATTACTTAGGTTCTACGGGTACAAGTTCAGTACAGAGATCCAGAACCTTGACACACGAAGCAGGTCATTGGTTAAATCTTAAACACACTTGGGGTGATGGAAATGAGCCGGCAGTAGCCAGTAATTGCGACATGGATGATGATGTTGAAGATACTCCTTTGACCATTGGCTGGACTTCATGTAATTTGCAAGGAGCAACCTGTGGTAGTCCATTGGATAATGTTCAAAATTATATGGAATACAGCTATTGCTCCAGAATGTTTACATTAGGCCAGGCCATTCGAATGAGAGCTGCTTTGACTTCTTCTGTTGCTCAGCGCAATCAGTTAATAACCACTTCCAATTTAAACGCTACTGGGGTTTCAAGCCCGTCTCTTTGTGTGGCCGATTTTGAAAGTGACGAAGTGGTAATTTGCGCCGGTGAAAATATTGCATTTAATGACAATAGCTATAACGTTCCGACAACCTGGACTTGGAATTTTGGTGATGGTAATTCTTTGACAGGTACTGATCCAAATGTTCATCAGAATCCAGTTCATACCTACGAAACGCCAGGAATTTATACAGTTACCTTGACTGTAGGAAACGCATCAGGAACATTAACCAAAGTCAAGAATAATCTCATTCACGTTTTCCAAGCACCAACGTTAGAAGCTCCGATTTGGGAGGGTTTTGAAGAGGTGTGGCCCAATACAGATCGTTGGTCTGTTTGGAATGAAATGGGAGATGCAGGATACAATGTTGTCAATAATGTATCCTATTCTGGTAACAAATCATTGCGTTTATTGAATTCAACAGTCAGTATCATGGACAGCCGAGATGAGTTGATTTCGGCTCCTTACGACATGTCGGGAAGAGATACCATTTACGTTTCCTATAAATGGGCATGGGCCAAGAAGAGCGCAAGCACAAATGATCGTTTCAGAATCAGTGCCTCAGGGGATTGCGGGCAAAATTGGGGATTGGTAAAGATTCACCAAGGAATTTCAAACCTTGCTACAGCACCAGATACCGATGGTAATTTTGTACCAACAGGATTAGATCAATGGGGTTCTAATGTTGTCCTAATTGCCAACCCTTCATACATGACAGATCATTTTCAAGTGAAGTTTGAATTTGTGGCCAAGGGTGGAAATAATCTGTATATTGATGATATCAATGTTTATGGCCAAGAAGGTGCAAGTATTTTAGAAGATTTATCCTTGCAAAATTGGTCAGTTTATCCCAGCCCAGCGCAAGAGGACATGACCATTGAAACGGAATGGATTCAAGCACAAAAGGGTCAGTTTGAATTGTATGATGCATTGGGGCAATTGGTTTGGACAAGGCCTTTTAACAGCGCACCTAATGATCATTTGAAGTACATCTTACCGCATCAAACCCCTGGATTGTATGTCTTGATGGTAAAAACTGAAACCAAGCAATCCACCAAAAGAGTGATTTTTAAATAGTAGTTTTTGTGAATTAGTGAACGGTTTGGAATTGTTCTGACCTTGTATGCAGTCTGTTCACATTGTTTCCAAAGTTTCAAAAACACCATTATAAGCTGGAAAATTGCTAAGTTTATGCAATGAAAGTACTGATTGATATTGGCCACCCTGCTCATGTGCATTTGTTTAGGAATTTGTATCATGAATTATTATCGGAGGGAAATTCAGTCATTGTAACGGTCAAGGACGTTCCGATCATTAAGGATTTACTTACCATTTACAATATCCCATTTATTGTATTGGGTAAAAAAAGTGATTCGATTATAGGGAAGTTGTGGGATCAGATTTATTTTGGGTGGACTTTGTTTCAATTGGTAAGAAAGCACAAGATTCAATTGGCAATTGGGACAAGCATAAGCATCGCTCATGTTTCCAAAATTTCAAGTGTAACTTCATTTGTATTTGATGATGATGATAGTTCCGTTCAGCCATTGATGGCAAAATTTGGACATCCTTTTGCGGATTTTATTGTTTCACCAGATGTGTTGAATTTTGAGAGAAAGAGGGCTAATGAGATTACCTACCCGGGCTATCATGAATTAGCTTATTTACATCCATCTAGGTTTACTCCAAATGTTGAGGTATTGTTAGATTTGGGATTGAAAAAAGACGACATCTATTTTGTATTGAGATTTAACGCTTTTAAAGCACACCATGATGTTGGGGTAAGCGGTTTAAGCATTGAGCAGAAGCGAAAGTTGGTCAATTACCTGAAGAATTTTGGTAGGGTGATAATAACCACGGAGAGAGATATTGATGATGAGTTTTTGCCATATCAATTGAAAGTTTCTCCCGAGAAAGCTCATTCATTGCTTTCTTTTGCAACTTTGTTTATTGGAGACAGTCAAACCATGACTTCAGAGGCAGCGGTTCTTGGAGTTCCTTCACTGCGTTGCAATAGTTTGGCCGGAAAAATTTCTTACTTGCAGGAACAGCAAGAAAAGTACGGGTTGACTTATGGATACCTGCCCAGTGAATTTGATGATTTGTTTGATAAATTAGGGGAATGGCTGGC
>CAZNVU010000118.1:0-6806 GCA_964576575.1 uncultured Chryseobacterium sp. | reverse complement strand
ACAGTGAAAAGTTTGATCGGTATTATATCGGTCAAACACATGATTTTAATGAACGATTATTAAGACATAACTCGGGATATGTTTTATCTACAAAATCATTCATTCCATGGCGCTTGAAATGTTTGATTGAAAAACAATCACGATCAGAGGCGGTGGTGTTGGAAAGAAAACTGAAGAATCTGAATCGAGAGCGCTTGATTCAATTTATTGAGAAGTATTCCTAGTCCCGTTTCCGACGATTTTGCAATGCAAAATGTCGGAATTCCGACCCAGGCGTCGGAACCGAACCGCCAATTCCGTTCATTTTGTTCTGCAAAAATGTAGGAATCCCGACATTTATCGTCGGGATAGAAAAATCAAGTCTCAGGAAACTGAGACTTTTTTTATTTATAGCCGATTGTGTTTATATCCTTTACAGTGAAAAGTTTGATCGGTATTATATCGGTCAAACACATGATTTTAATGAACGCCTAATCAGGCACAATTCGGAATATGTTCCATCCACTGTGGTCTTTTTACAATCGGCGTTGTAATGTGATGCAAAAACATATTTAAAAGACTTCGAAAGTGAATTAGCTAATAGTGCTAATATACGTTTCTATTCTTCTCCTTTGCTGTTCTCAACATTGCTTAATGACTGCTTTCGCGTCCTCTTCTTCATCAATTCGATACTCTCCTCTACTTCAATTCGTGCATCTGTTCGTACCTCATATAGGCCAAGGATAATGCTTTTTCGGACCAATTCAATAGGCGTTTTTGCACCCAGTTGTTTCAATAATTCCACTCGCTCGGCATCTATCGTTTTTTTGGATAGATTCATCTTCTGCCCAATCTGCTCACTGGTATTGCCATCACAAATTAGTTTTAAAATCAAATGACTTCTAGCGCTGAGGTTCATGGGAGGAACCTGTTCATGCTTGCTCATGGGTATTTTGCTGTTTGACAATACAGCCGCTCCCATTGCTTCCGATGTATGACTTCCTCTGAATTTCACATTGAATAAGGCATCAATCAATTCATCAAAAGAACAATTCTTTTTTAAGAAACTAATAGCTCCTTCCCGAATCATTTCTGAAACTATCCATGGGTCATCGTGCATGCTCAAAATGATGGTTTTTATTTCGGGAAAATCTTTTCTTAAGATCTGCAGCGTTTCCCTGCCATCCATCACGGGCATGTCCAAATCAAGCAAAACAACATCAATCTCGTTTTGGGTCAATTTTGAAAGAAACTCAGCCCCGTTTTCTGCGTGAAAGGTCACGACAATTTGTGGCTCTTTTTTTAGCATCATAACCAACGCTTGTTTAACTACAGTATGATCTTCAACCACAGCCACCCGTATCGTATGATCTGGCCTAATGTATTTAGATTTGGTCATGATATTATGGTGCTTCGGATTCCATTATCGGCATAGTCAGTTCAATTGTGCCTCCCGCTGAATGGCGCTGGTGTTGAAGTTCGCCTGAAATAAGATTCAACCTATGAGAAATAGATTCCAACCCCATACCCTCCCCATGGTTCTGAAGGTATTCATAGTCGGCTTGACTGATAGCTACTCCGTCATGTTTTATTTTTAAAAGAACATGCCGCTCACTTTGTTCCAAAATAAAATGCACCGATTGAGGATGTGCATGCTTCAAAAGATTGTTCAGCAATTCGAGTGCAATGTAATAGAAGTGAATTTCGGCTTGTTTTGGCAATAACATTTGGCCTTCAATGGAGGATGAGAAGGTACAGGGATGCCCCAAAGTCTTCTGCGTTTGCTCCATAAGTCTTTCTAGCGTTCGATGCAGTCCAAACTTCACCAAGAAGTGCGGCAGCATGCCTTGCGATATAGATCGAATATTATCAATGGATTGATCCAAAATTTGCAATGTGAGATCAACATCTGCTAAAAAGGGAGAGTCTTTAGGTATTTGTTTTAAGGCTTCACCTAAATTTCTTTGAGCCATAGAAAGTATAGATCCCACCTCATCATGAAGGTTTCTGGCAATTTTACCCCGCTCTGTTTCTTGTGCGTGAACCACTGCGTTCATCATTTCCAGTTCCTTGTTCTTGAGTTCGACATCATGCATAGAGCGCAAAAATTCTGTTTTCTTTTTAAAAAAGGTCAACACAAAAACTACAGCAATGGCCTATGTTGTTGTAAAGAACACTCCTTATAAAATTAGATTTTAGTCATCTTTAATTGCCATACTGCTTTTGAGATTAATATATTTTGAAGAATGTTCATGACTGAAAAAATAGGATAGACTATAAAAAATAAAAGGCTGTACTCAGCTCTGATGTGAGATTCAAATAAACTAATATAAAAAGCCGATGAATTGTAGATGAAAAAGGCTGTATTGATAATGAAATGAAATTTAAACTGGTTTACAGTTTCTTGGTAGTTTGAGAATAGCCTAAAAAGATTTAAAAAAGAAATCAAACCAATACAAATATTTGAAAAAATAGTAAGTATTAGGTTATTAGACATCCACCCATTCAAGTAAACAGACTCGTAGGAAAAAATTAGAAAAGTCAGTATTAAAAAGAGGATTGAAATTCTTGGAGAAAGTTTGGATTTAATAAAATACAACAATGTTAGTGTAGTTGATGAGAATACAGAAATATGATAGATCGGGCAACAATTTTCAAAAACTTGTAAAAATACAACCTCAAAAACCACTGCAATGAAATTGGTGACGATGAGTAGGAGTAAAGGTATGTATTGACGAAGTGCGTTCTCTTTAATGAAAAATATAGTCAGTAATGGTATGGCATAGGACGCAAAAACAATATAAAAAAAAGTATTTATGATAATATCAATCATCAACTATTCAAAGGGTTTTTTTGAGAACATTTTGGAGGGCAGGGACTTATTTTTTCAATGATAACTCCATTCTCCATATCATTCTCATCAGATGATGCCCCAACAAAAATCATGTTCTTTTTTCCGTCATCACCAATTCCGTAATAGATCCTAATACCCATGCATCCTTCTTGATCTAAAATTTCAAATAGTTTTTTCCTTCCAATGAATTGTGCGATAATCTCTCCCTCAGCAATGGTTTTTCTGTAATTGGCTGTCCACTCGGATGCCTCTGCTAAGGTTACCTCTGAACCTTCATTTCCATCAAATGCCATAATTGTAGTTTATTAATTTCAACTAAAATAGTATCATTCTTAAGCTTGCATTTTTAGTGAAACCACTTTATTCCTGCATGCCGACGAAAATAGGGCTTGGATTGAAACAAATACTCAAAAAATAGTATAAGTACTATTTTTTTCAGGCCTCATTTTTGGATAAGGAATTGGTGCGGATGGTTTCGATTCATCCATTAATGTTTGTTTTGTAACAAAAAATATTCATAGCTCCTTTAGCGTTATTCCATTAAATTTGAAACATGATGAAACGGAAGTATTTCTTTTTATTATTGGTGGTTTTCATGCAGACTCAGATAGCTTTGAGTCAATTCAGTAAATACCGCCAATTTGGGGTGAAAGCAGGGATGAACATTAGCAATGTTCAAGCTGATTTGACTTCTTATAATAGCAAAGATCTAATGGGAAGTAATATAGGATTTACCTATGATAGAGTTCGAATGCGTTTCTTGACAATAGGCACTGAGTTGAATTTCATTCAAAAAGGTTTTGGAGAAGAAATAACCCTTTTGGATTCATTGGCTCAGCCTATAGGCAGCTTTGTAAATCAACGTAGGATAAGTTACGTATCCATACCATTAAAGTTAGGGGTTCAATTTGGAAATCGATTTTACATTTTTGGGACAGCTGCTATCATCCCAGGATTGGTTTATAAAGCTATTTCTGAAGCTCCGGTTTTTGATACTGACGGAAAAGTTACATCTACTGATATTGATAATATTAAAGATGAGGTTTCTGTATTGGATTTAGCTTCTCAAGTAGAGGTGGGTTTTGGTATTACACGAGGGCGTTTCAAGTTTTATTTGTCAGGTGCTAAAATTGACTCTTTCATTAATCTGTTAGATAATCCATCTTCTGTTTACAATCTGAAAAGCACAGGTTTAATTGCTGCTGCTGGAATGAAAATAGAATTTGGAAAAGGGTTACTCAAATAATCCTGTAATAGATTTCTTAATCTGGTTCAAGTTGTATTTGTTATTCATCTGCTAGTTTTGCGGTATGGACAGAAAACGATTTTTACAATCGATGTTATTATTACCAGTGGGAGGATTAACCATGAAATTGAATGACCTATATTCGCAGCAGTTGTCTTGGGAGACAACCGAAAAAATGCCTGTTTTATTCTTGGGACATGGGAGTCCGATGAACGCCATTGAAGAAAATGTTTTTGTTCAAGGGTTCAAGAAAACTAGTGAATCTTTGCCCACTCCCAAGGCCATCGTGTGCATCTCTGCGCATTGGGAGACAAAGGGGACATTTGTTACTGCCATGCCCATGCCCAGGACCATTCATGATTTTGGCGGTTTTCCAAAAGCACTTTTTGACGTTCAATATCCAGCTCCAGGATTACCAGAATTAGCCAAGGACATACAAACATTGACCTCTTTTGCCCACATAGAAATGGACCATCAATGGGGGTTGGATCACGGTGCTTGGTCAGTAATTAAACACCTTTATCCAAAAGCGGACATTCCAGTTATCCAATTGAGTATTGATTATTCTCAAAGTTCAGAATACCATTATCAGTTGGCACAATCCCTTCGTCAATTGAGGCGCAAAGGTGTCCTTATCATCGGTAGTGGCAATATGGTTCACAATTTAGGTATGGTGGCTTGGGACAAACTCAATGGTCCTGCATATGGTTATGATTGGGCATTGGAGGCCAGTGCTGAAATGAAGACTTACCTATTGAATGGAGATGATAAGTCTTTGATTGATTTTAAAAATCAAAAAAAATCTTGGCAATTGTCTATTCCCACTCCAGAACATTTTTTGCCTTTGATTTATACGTTAGGATTCAAAGAGGACAGTGATGATGTTTCGTTATTCAATGATGCCGCTGTCGCGGGTTCATTAACAATGACATCTGTGAAATTCATTTGATTTTAAGTTCCCGCTTCTGTTTGATGCCTTAAGTTTGTGAAAAATTACGATTATGGCATTGATTGAAGAAATGGACAAATCAGGAAACTGGTTGTTCAAAGGTCGCTCTTATTTTCCCTTGGCACTTTACGCTATGGCAGCTCTGGTTATTGGCATGGGCTGGGATGAACATTTGACTGATTTCAATCCCATAACTGCTTGGGCATGTTTGTTAATCTCTTTGTTGGGTCAATTTATCAGAGCCATTGCCATTGGTTATGTGCCAAGGGGAACCTCAGGAAGAAACACAAAGGAAGGCCAGGTAGCTGAAGTATTGAACAGTACTGGAATTTACAGCTTGGTTCGTCATCCTCTTTATTTAGGCAATTTCTTCATGTGGCTGGGCATCATCATTTATGTTGGCAATTGGTGGTTCACTATTGTTTGTTGTCTTTTGTATTGGGTCTATTATGAGCGCATCATGTTTGCAGAAGAATTTTTCTTAAGAAACAAATTCGGTCAAACCTATTTGAATTGGGCCAATCAGACTCCAGCGTTTTGGCCAAGACTTTCAGGTTGGAAAACGCCAACATGGGAATTCTCTTTAAAGAATGTTTTGAAACGTGAGTACAACGGTTTCTTTGCCATCTTCCTCAGCTTTGCTTTGTTGGATGTTTTCAAAAATTATTTACACTTTGGATTTACCGATATTGCACATGCCATCACCCCTTTTTGGCACACAGCCTTGTTTTTCTCATTCATCATTTTTATCATCTTGCGCTCCATGAAAAAGTACACGCGTATTTTACATGTAGAAGGAAGATAGTTGTTTTGTAGAATAAAGATTCGATTTATTTTTGCGCCGCTATGCAAGAAATCACAGTTACATCGACTCTTAAAGAACAATTGCTACAACATCCACTTTATGAGATGATGCAAAGCAAAGAAGATATTCATATTTTTATGGAGTCTCATATTTTTGCGGTTTGGGATTTCATGTCTCTTCTCAAATCTTTGCAAAGGGATTTGACTTGCACCACCACTCCATGGGTTCCTCAATCCAACCCCACTACCCGATTCTTCATCAATGAGATTGTTTTGGGAGAGGAGAGTGATGTTGACCCCGATGGAGGTTACATCAGTCATTTTGAGTTGTATCTAAAGGCAATGAAAGAGAGCGGAGCCAATACCCAATCCATGGATGTTTTTATGGACAGTTTGCTATCTGGTAAAACCGTTGCAGAGTCTTTGGAATTGGCTAACGCGCCTCAAGAAGCAAAGGATTTTGTCTTGGCTACTTTTGATAAGATTGATCACAAAAGTTTACATGAACGGGCTGCTCTTTTTACTTACGGTCGTGAGGATTTGATACCAGGAATGTTTATCACTATGGTTGAAGCGCTTAGAAATGATGGTGTTCAATTGGATACTTTTATTTATTATTTGAAAAGGCATATTGAATTAGATGGTGATCATCATGGAGCCCTAGCCAATCAAATGACATCGGCCTTGGTTAATGGAAATGTTGAGAAGCAATTGGAGGTGGACAATATTATTGCCTGGGGATATCAGCAACGCATTGAGTTGTGGAATGGAATTGCCAAAAGAATTCAGCAGAAAAGAGCTGAATTGAATTAAATTTGTCTCTTAACTTTAATCTTTAGTCGTTTGGAAAATTTAGCTTATGCAGCCATTGCCCTTTATGGGGTTTGTTTGATTTTCATCTTTTTGTACAGTTTGGTTCAATTGAATTTGGCCATACAATTCACCAGAAGCTACAAGCGTAAGTTAAAGAAACC
>CAZNVU010000117.1:3409-6817 GCA_964576575.1 uncultured Chryseobacterium sp. | reverse complement strand
TTCAAATGGCATCCTACTGAGTATCGATTGTTTGTTTACCAAATGAATCGCTTACAAAATGAATTGAACATTGTAGGGTACAACATACAAAATGCCTTGAGCAAAGGAAGCAACATCCCAACAGCAGAAACACTGTACCAAGAAAGTAGCAAAACCTACGTTGATGTGAATGACAACTTTTACTTTTTGAATAATCAGGAAGGATTCATCATCACCAGCGAACAAAACGGATTTCAGCACTTGTATCACTATGACAATAGCGGAAAACTGAAAAAGCAATTGACCCAAGGAGAATGGGAAGTGGTTGATGTTTATGGATTGGATGAAAAGAACAATGTATACTTCTCTTCCACTGAAAAAACACTGGGTAAAAGCATTCAGCGTGTGAATCTAAAAGGAAAGAATGAGTATTGGATGGGAAAAAAGTATGATGGCGGAACTTATGATGCGAGCTTTAGCAAGGGCATGAAATACTGCATCATCACCCACTCCAATGCCAATCAACCTTCCACCATCACCTTGCACAATGAGACAGGATCCATGTTGAGAACGTTGGTGGCGAATGAAAAATTGAAATCTACACTTGCTGAATATTGCAGCAGCAAAAAAGAATTCACAACCTTCACCCTTCCGCAAGGACATACCTTAAATGCATGGATAATGATGCCCGAGAATATGGACAGGTCCAAAAAATATCCAGTTGTGTTTGTTATTTATGGAGGGCCTGGCAGAAACACGGTTATGGACATGTATGAAGGTCGCAACTATTTGTGGCATCAACTTTTGACGCAACAGGGTTACATTGTGGTCAGCGTGGATCCAAGGGGAACACAATTCCGTGGACGTGATTTTAAACATTCTACCTATTTGCAATTGGGCAAATTGGAAACCGAAGATTTCATGGGAGCAGCTAAACTATTGGCTGAATTTCCCAATGTGGATGCCAATCGCATCAACATGCAAGGATGGAGTTTTGGTGGATACATGACTTCACTATGCATGACCAAAGGAGCAGATGTTTTTCACGCCGGTATCGCTGTAGCTCCAGTAACCAACTGGAAATATTATGACAGCATTTACACAGAGCGCTTCTTGCGTACTCCTCAGGAGAATAAAAGTGGATACGAGGACAATTCACCTGTGAACTATGCCAAGATGTTGAATGGTCCATTCTTGTTGGTTCACGGATCAGCCGATGACAACGTTCACTATCAAAATGCGATGGACTTTGCAGAGGCTTTGATTCAAGCCAATAAGCCGTTTGATTTCTTCTCCTACCCCAACAAGAATCATGGTATCTCAGGAGGAAAAACAAGATTGCATTTGTTTGAAAAGATGACTCAGTTTCTATTGGAGAATGGCCATTAATAAGCATATTTTTTTAATGGGTATCCTTTTGATATCCGTGACGCATCAAGGACAAGAGCGATTGTTCTTCAAAGAAAAAGTAGATGGAGAAGATATTCAATATTTCTCTCCTTATCATGAGTTTGCGCCATTGGCTTTGTTGACAAGATGCAATGGTGAATCCCCTATTCGATTCAAAGGACAACTGCCTCGATCAAAAAATCAGCGGAGCTCCTTTGAATTCTTGATGGGTCACTCCAGCGGCACCAGTGGGGGTGATCGAAATTTTGATATTTATCTCAATGGTCACCTCCTCTGCACCATGACGACCAAGGCCAAACAAAAAAACCTTGGACCAATGGTTGTATTTCAGGACAAAGAAGTTTCTGTGGTATTTGATATCTTGGAATATGACATCAACGGTGATGCTTTTGGGCATTTGCTTATTTCATTACCCAGTGAAAGAGTCAAGAAACAAGCGCTATTCGAGATTTTCGGGACTTCTCAAGTCATGAGCAGGGATTGGATGATGGTGTTTCAATATGTACCCCAATTAGAAGTGAATTGTCAAGCTACTTCTTTGATTTATAGAAAAGGAGGAAGAAGGTGCATGCAAATCAGCGCCAACAATATTGAAAAGAAATCGATTCAAATTCGCTTGAGCAGTAGAAATATAGACACCATTTTGACCCTTGATCCCGGTTACAACTTATTGAGCATCCCGTCTTATCCCCAATCATTCAGCGGAGTGGATACCCTTATGGTCACGAATTATCACCAAGAATTTGAATCCCCGTTAAAAGTCTTTCATCTGGAAGTACTGCCCCACAAGCATTATGAGATGAATATCATTCACCACAGCCACAATGACATTGGATATTCTCATCACCAAACGGAAGTAGAAAAAATTCAGACCAAAAATATCCGATCGGCCATGCGATGGATTGAAAAAGCCAAGGCGGAAGGGCAAGAGGTTTATTGGCACATAGAATCATTATGGGCAGTGGAGAATTTCATGAAAGTGGCCAGTGAACATGAGAAAAACTTATTTGTATTTTATGTCAGAAGTGGAAATTTAGTTCTATCCGCCAATTATGCCAATGTGCTCAATGGGCTGTGCCATCCAAAAGAATTGCCTTGGACTTTGGAATATGCACAGAAACTTCAATCGATCACGGGAAGGGATATCCGAAATGCGATGATCACCGACATCCCAGGTATTACTTATTCAGCGCTTAACAACTACGTTGAAAATAAAATTCCATTCCTTTCACTAGGCCCCAATTATGTTGAAAAACATGCAGATCACGGAGATCGCGTTGGTAGTGTCATTGAGAAAACGGGTGACACTTTTTTTTACTGGCACCCCAATAAATCGTCACAAGAAAAGGTTTTGGTTTGGACAGCAGGAAAAGGCTATTCGTATTTTCACAATATTCAAGACAATGAGAAACAGTTTCAATGGGAAAAACGCATTGCCAAATATGCAGATGAATTGACTGCAAAAAAGTATTCGACCCATCTCGTTCAATTGCGATACACCAAAAATGCAGACAACGGACCTGTAGACACCACCCTGCACACCTTTGTTCAAAATTGGAATAACTTATACAGCAGCCCTACCCTATCCATTGCCTCATTGGATCAACTTTATTTTAAGATAGAAAATTCATACGATACATTATCCCATGTTTTTGGTGGCGAGATTTCGCCGTACTGGGAAGATGGTGCACTGTCTACTGCGAAAGAGGAAATAGAGATCAGACAAGTGGTGCAAAGGCTATTGCAATTGGAAGAGCAATGGAATAATACAGAAAGAGACAAGTCGCCCTTCATTGACTTTTACTCCATTCACCGGGATATTGTATTGTATCATGAGCACACATGGGGATCATGGTGCAGCATTTCAGATCCCTATTCGCCATTTACTACACAGCAATGGCATTACAAAAAATCATTCTTGACCGAAGCCAAACGCAAGTTGGAGGAAATTGAGGAAATAATCAATCGGTATTCAGGAACAGAGCGGGAAACAGAGCGGGAAACAGAGCGGGAAACAGA
>CAZNVU010000117.1:0-3309 GCA_964576575.1 uncultured Chryseobacterium sp. | reverse complement strand
ACTGGAGGAATTAGTGGGTTAAAATTAAGCGATGAAAAGTCGATGATCACCCAAGCATTGCCTTTTGAGAAACCAAAAAGTTACGGTCCAATTCCTCAAAATACAGAGCTGATTGAAATCGATCGACTACCCTTGTTTGCTCCAGTTTATGCTTATGGCATCAATCCGACAATACATTGCTTTCCTAAAATTCAGGTCACTCCCCTACTGGACAATGACAGTGTGCAGATGGTGAAAGTCAATGGAAATTGGGATGTTGAAGGCCACCAATTTTCCGCAGAATGGGAATATCAACTGAACAAAAAAGCAGGTGACATTGAAATAAAAGTCAAAATTGAAAAAGATTCTACACTTGAAAAAGAATCATTGCACTTTTTGCTGAGCACCAATGCCAATGCAGAAGGGTTGACCTATGGTACAACACCATTGGAGTATCCGACCAGTCAACTTCCTGGATCCAACCGAGAATTTATTTGCAGTGAAGGAAGTATTGTTCTTCATTACATGGAGTATGATTGGGTAATAGAAAGCAACGATTTGCCTTTGATTGAAATAGGCCAACCGATAGACGAAACACAAGACATGGGGGCTAAAGTTTGGAAACGAGAACCCCAATCCATCGAGCAAGTGTACTTGTACGTATTCAATAACTATTGGCATACCAACTACAAGGCCGAGCAAGGAGGCACATTGGCTTTCAAGGTGAAATTTTCACTCAAAGCCAAATAATAAATCAGTATACCGCTATCTGCTTGGAGATGGCCGCTGCTAACTTCTGATTACCACCGCTGTTCAGATGAAAAAGGTCGCGGTACAAAGTGGGACACGTTGAATACGCTGAACAAATCTCATCAAACGAGACAAAACGCACATTGTCTTTTAAGTCACTCTCATTGATTTTTTGCCGCAGCGCATCGCGATAGCAGGAAATATTATTGACATCACAACCCTGCCACCAGGCAAAGAAATGATTCCTTATTTGCTCGATCCAAGGGAACAAAGCCGTAGATTCCTCAATAGCAAAAGTGGGCAGCTCAACAATGATGGGAAAAGCCCCCAAGCTGATGATGCGTTCAGCAATCCAATAAGTATGTTGCGCGTAGAAATCAGGTCCATATTGACCTGAGGCATCATTAACACCAATAACAACAACGACATATTCCCAATGCTGTTTTGCAAAATGGGACAATGGAGATGGCTGGGTAATCATTTGGTACAAGTCTTTAGAGGTGGCTCCGCAGAATCCGTATGACTTTGCTTCTGCATGACGTCCAGCGGCTTTCAAACCTTCTTCAACAAAGCGCCCTACTTCTCCATTGTGAATCCAAGAATCTCCAATGAATGCAATATTCAGCGTGGTATCAATGGACAATGGCTGAGAAATGAGCCAATCTTTTGGATACTTTGAATCAGGCTCTGCATAGGAAGCAAAGGCAAATCTTTGATGCCAATACAAGATCATGAGTCCTAAAATCAATGTCAAGAACCAGGTAAACGACCATGTCAATGAAGAGCGCGACATAGGAACGAAACTACGGAAAAAAATTTGTGAAAGTGGAATAAACCCCTATATTTGCACCCGCAATAAGCGATGGCACCGTAGCTCAACTGGATAGAGCATCTGACTACGGATCAGAAGGTTTGGGGTTCGACTCCCTACGGTGTCACAGAAAAGCCCTGGGGATTTCCCGGGGCTTTTGATTTCTAGTTAATTTTCAATGGAACCAAAATCATTGCGAAGGATTGAAATTCGACTATTTACATTTCTATTTATTACTATATTTGTCTAAAAAAAGAAATTAATGTTTCAAGAGTTTAGGACAATTTTTCAGCATTTTCCAGTTATCACGCTCAATGATATTAGAATTGCGTTTCCGAATTTTGATTCAAAAAATCTAATCAACTGGCAAAAAAAAAAATATCTGATTAAACTTAGGAATGGCTATTATCAGTTGACAGAATTTAATTCTGGAGAAAACAACTTGTTTTTAATCGCCAATCATTTATATACACCTTCATATCTCTCATTGGAGACAGCTCTGAATTTTCATGGTATTATTCCTGAAGCTGTTTACACAATACAATCCGTCACAACCTTAAAAACGATGTCATTCCATAATTCAATTGGAACCTTTCAATACCGCAGCATCAAAACATCCCTTTTTTTTGGCTACCAATTGCTGCAAGGTGATTCTAGAAAATCATTCCGCATGGCGTCTCCTGAAAAGGCGATATTAGACTTTCTTTATTTCCGACATGATATTAAAGACGCTATTCAATTCAGCGCTTTGAGATGGAATGCCGAACGATTAAAAGCTTTGAATTTCTCAATACTAATGAATTACGTTTCCTTTTACAATTCTCCTACCCTTCTGAACAAAATCAAATGGATTAAACCATATATCGATGCTCAATATTCATGAAATAGAGAAATACTATCCTTCTAATCTGCGTTCATTTAAGCGATTTATGTTGCGTGAGTATTTGCAATATAAAATCCTTGAAATAGTCTTTGACGGACCCTTTGCTGATCGTCTTATCTTTCTTGGCGGAACATGTTTACGAATTGTGCATGGGAATCAACGCTTCTCTGAAGACCTAGATTTTGATAATCTCCATTTGAAGAAAGAGGAGTTCCTTGAAATTACCAATAATATTGCAAGTCAACTGTCCAAACAAGGGTATGAAATTGAAATCAAACCCATAACCAAGGCCGCATTTCATTGCTATATCAAATTTCCCGGAATGCTTTTTGAACAAGGGCTTTCAGGATATACTGAGGAGAAAATATTGATTCAACTCGATACCGAACCCCAAGAATTTGACTATCAATCTGATCAACCAATACTCAACAAATTTGACGTATTTACCAAAATCAAGTCGACACCCATTTCATTGTTAATGTCTCAAAAATGTTTTGCCATACTCAACCGCCCCAGGAACAAAGGAAGAGATTTCTTTGATTTGGTCTATTTAATGGGAATGGGGATTGAACCCAATATGAATTATTTGAATCAAAAAGTAAATATCAATACAAAAATTCAACTGAAGAACAGACTGCTCGAGCATTGTCACTCACTCAACATGAAGGATATGGCCGATGATGTCGCTCCATTTCTATTCAATCGTCAAGACGAAAAGAAAATACTGCTGTTCCCTGAGTATTTAGAGACTTATGAATTCTAGCCGTTTTGCCACTACTTCAATAATTACATAGCTGTATTGCTCATTCTCGTTTGACCTTAAAACAAATGTAACACTATAATTATACTTAAATCTTTATTTAGTAAAACTTTAGCATTACTATTA
>CAZNVU010000116.1:0-6895 GCA_964576575.1 uncultured Chryseobacterium sp. | reverse complement strand
TCAGGGACAAAAGTTCCTCTTTTTTGCATAGGATAGCAGCCTCCTTTGTATTTACTTCCTGGATCTTCACTCCATTTTGCAGATTGCAATGTCATGGAAGTTCTGCCAGCAATGATGTCGTTTCTTATTGAGTCAAGGTGATGAATTACTTGAGTAATTTCTTTTTCTCTAATTTTTGGTGCAAAAACAATTTGAGAGTATCCAATTTGCTCTGGAATAAGTGGAATGGAATCTTTGGGCTGCTCTTGGTAATACTTTAAGACATCAGCGGGAGTTGTAATTGAATTTTTTGTTACTTCTTGTTGCTCTTTTTCAATGAGTAATTGGTCTTTTACAGTATCAAAAAATTCTTCTTTCAAGACGGGTATACTCTTTCCATAGTAGTTTTCAAACGCTTCTTCTGAACCCAACATTTGAACAAAGTAATTGATACGCTTATCAACTTGCAATTGCACTTCACTGTCATCCACTTCAACGCTATCTACTTTTGCATGATGGAGTAAAAGTTTTTGATACAGCAGATTCTCAAATGCTTGACACCGAGCCTCCTTAGGAGCCGGCTTTCCTTTGAATGTTTCCACTAACGCATTCTCCAGATCTGATAGCAATACAATCTCATCTCCAACCACGCCTATTATCTCATCAACTGTTTTCAAATTGGGCTGACAGAAAGCCAGTGTTTCAACCATCAATGTGAACAACAGCACCAATACATTCTTCATCTTATTCATGGTATTTTTATTAATCCTTCTGCTTCGTATTTTTTTAGGATCTCTGATTGGTATTGCTGCCAAATCGTCCATTTTTTACTTTCGAGAATCACATCTTCAGACATTCCCATTTCACTGCTGTCTTTTATTGTATTTTGGTTTTCACCAATTCTCTCCGAGATAACCTTTTCTCTGAGTTCTTGAATGAGCAGTTGATTTTTAAATCGCTCTATTTTCAAATCCAAATCCGCAGGAACTGGATTTTTTTCAGCCTCCATTTTCAATACCTGATCTTGAATCCATTGCTCAATATAAGCTTTGCTAAATGAAGCACTGTCAGCAGCATTCAAACCTTTTGGCAGTTGTGCCGCCAAAGTTGATAGGTTTAACTTTTCATCACCTACTTGCGCTAATGTATTTTCATTATTTCTTGATGCTCCACAAGAAAGAAAAATCAAAAATCCTATGAGTGGAATCAATCTCATTAGTGAATAGAATACAATAGTTCTTTGTTGATGATGATTTTTCCTTCCTTCTCTTTCTTCAATGAATCTATCCAAGATTCTTCTAGATAATTCTGGTAATCACTGGTGATTACTCCTCTTGCTTCTGTTAACTTCTTGGGTCCTGCAGGAATGAAATCAATTACTTTGACAACGACCGATTTACCATTCACGTCCAAATCTTTTGCATTGATTTTTCCATTTCCCTTCCAATCCATCATTTTTAAAAGTGGGCGATCCTCCTCTGAATATATACCGGTATCATACATTACATGTGGTTGATTATCGGCGTTGATTTCAGATTCAATAGATTCAATAGGGTACTCACCTGACTCCAACATTTCACGAACGGTCTTGCTGTAATTGCTATTCTCACAAGTGAACACGGCAATTTGAGCCCTATCCGGCCACATGTAGTTGTTTCTTCTTTGTTCATGAAAAGCCCTAAGTCCCGCAGTGTCCTTTACAGCCTTTGACCAAACCTTTTGATCCGTTAGTTCAAACAGTAAGATTCCATCCCTATATTCATTCATCAACATGCGGAACGCAGGATACTTGACTTCTAATTGACTATCTTCAAACTTCATGACTTGCTCATTGCTGAAGTTTTTGAACTCATTGGATACGAAATCAAATGGCGAAATCTTGTTTCTGTTGGATTTCTTTTTGTTGATGTATTGAACAAAATCAGTTGCCTTAATGGCTTGATTATTCATTGTTATCAGTACCCCTTTGGTTAATTTTTTCTTTGGCTTCCATTGTCCGTTGAATACATTACTATCTGCTGAAGCGATTAGTTTTTCTATCAAAACGTCATTTTGGGAATATCCGTAATCTGTTTTTAGTTTGTTCAAGAAAGCATTTTTGGTCTTTTCAGCTCTTGAATCCTTCTGCACTTTACTCCTGATTTCTTTTTCCAATTGCTCATAGCTAGCAAGTGGTTTGTAGTCCAATCTCTTGACGATGTGCCATCCATAAGATGTTCTGAAAGGCTTTGAAATATCGCCGTTGTTTTTTAATGCAAATGAAGAATCTTCAAATTCCATAACCATCTTGTTGATTCCAAACCAGGGCAATTCTCCTCCTTTTTTATTTGAAGAGCCATCTTCACTGTACAACCCTGCCAATTCTTCAAATGTTTTTTCACCATTTTTAAGTTTGGTGTATACCTCTTCAATTTTATTTTTTGAATAGTTGGCATCATCCTGTTTGTCTCTGAACATGATGTGAGCTACTCTGATTTCCCCTCTTGCAGGACGGCGGTCTGTAACTTTCACGATGTGGTATCCATACTTCGTTCTAACAGGCATAGACACTTCGCCTTTTTTGGTCTGGTAAGCTGCGGACTCAAAAGGGTATACCATTTGGAATGCCGTAAAATATCCCAGGTCACCGCCATTATCCTTTGCAGAAGGATCCTCACTGCTTCTTTTTGCTATTTCTTCAAATGTAGATTTCCCAGCGATTACTTCATTGCGAAGTTGAAGAATCTTTTGATACGCACGAGCTGTGTCGCTTGGTGCAGCGCTAGGATCGCATTTTACCAATACGTGGTATCCGTGTATTTCCTCTTTCAATCGGTTGTAACCTTCTTGTACCAATCCGTCTAGCATACTAGCATCTACCAGGTATGGACGGGCCAATTGTGTCCTGTATCCAGCCAATTCATTCTTGAATTTAGCCACAGTGTCTAATCCCAATTTTTTAGCTTCAGCCACTTTTAATCTGAAATTGATGTACAACTTCATGTACTCATCCAAAGAGGCTTGTGTAATAACGGAGTCGCGATTGTTCTTTTTGAAAATTGTTTCAAACTCCTCTAAGCTAATTTCATCACCATCTATGCTCAGAACGGTTTGATTGGATTTTGCACCAATTGCATTAGGCTGTGCCCAAAGTGAAGCAGAGCACAACGCCAATAAAAAGTAAGAAACGCCAATTATTCTCTTCATATCTTTCTGTTTTTTCAAGGTGGACAAATGTAACCAATTTTACTGCGTAAATCTTTGAGATTTCATGTCAGAAGGTTAAAAAAAATTAAGGTTGGAGAGGTTTACCAATGATGAACATCGCAGGTGTTTTGTGCAGGTCAAAATTGCTCTTTTGCCATTGATCAATGCTCTGTGTAATTATTCGTTGATTTGGCCCATGAATACCTACTCCAAGACACAAAAATGTGTTTTTTGATAGGTGTTGAAAGCAGTCTTCAAGAACTGCTTTGTTTCGATACGGTGTATCCATGAATATCTGGGACTCACCAGTGTTTGAGGCAGATTCAAACTGTTTGAGCATTTTTATTCGATCATTTTTCTCTCTAGGCAAATAGCCATGAAATCGAAACTTTTGACCGTTCATTCCAGATGCCATAAGGGTCAAGAGAATTGACGAAGGACCAACAATAGGGAAAACAGGAATTTTCTTTTCATGTGCAAAAGCTACCACTTGACCTCCGGGATCGGCAATACATGGTAGTCCTGCGTCGCTCATAAAAACAGCCAATGGCTCTACAACTAATTTCTGAAGTATAATGTGCTTTTCTTCTTGTGAGGTGTTTTCATTCCATTCAAAAAAGTTGATTTCATCAAATGGGAGTGTAAATCCCATTTTTCGCAGATTACGCCTAGCTTCTTTGATATTTTCTACAATCCAAAATGAAATAGATTGAACTTTTTCTGATTCCGGCATTCCAGTAAAAGAAAAACCCTCGTCTGCAATAGGCGAGGGCAGTAGGTATAACCCAATATGTTTTTTCATCGCAATTGTAGTCGCTTACAAAGCGTTGAATTCCTCGTCAATAGAGGACTCAGAAGTCATCGATTCGCTTGAATCAGAAGGGGCATCCTGTTGACGTTCTTTGATGTATTGGATAGTTTCTTCTAAACCTTGAATGAATTTTTCAAAGTCTTCTTTGTACAAGAATATTTTATGCTTTTCATAATTAACATTCCCTGTTTCAGCGCTTCCAGTGCGCTTGCTTTCAGTAATGGTCATGAACAAGTCATTTCCTCTCGTTGATTTGACATCAAAGAAGTAGGTTCTCTTTCCAGCTCTTACCGGTTTTGAATAAACATCATCACGGTAGTTATTTCCCTCATGCATACGTATAGGTTTTGAACGATGTCCAAATATAAATTTTTTATTTGAAAAAACAAATCTTTGTGATATGAATTTTTTTGTCGTCTCCAGCAATGGCCAAATGATCATTCCATTTCATGATAGCGTTTACAGAGCGCAGTGGAATACCATTCATTTTGTCTATTCGATTCAAGAGGTCTAGTGTTTGTCCGTTCCAAATTTTGATGGTTTTATCCAAAGACCCAGACACCAATATTTCTTGTTCCTTATCCCAAATCAAACTATAAATAGAATTTAAGTGGGCTTGTAAACTCAAAAAGGGCTTGGTATTATTCTGATGATAAGCAATTATTTCACCCGATTTTGATCCTAAAATCCAAACTTTTTTGAAATCATGATAAAATCCACTGGTCCAACCATTAATGTGTTTTGAAGTATATATTTCATTCCAATGTTTTGTTTCAAATATTCTGAAGTTTCCTTCATTGTCGATACAAGCCATTTCTACTTTATTGGTATCCCAAATGAATTTCCTAATTTTAGCGGACCCCGTCCAAATGGTTCGGGCAATGCTCATTTTGGATTTGTCCCACAAGTGGATCTTACCGTCGCCTCCACCAGTGATAACAAATTCATCGTTGGACTCAATGGCATATAAACCCATAGCGTGACATTGATATCTATTCAGGATTTTTTTTTCTTGGACATTAAAAACATTGAGATTGCCATCAATGCCTCCCGTGAATAGAAGATTCTTGTCCAAGTGCATCGCAAAAGTGCTTTCTGTGGTCTCAGCAAAAAGTTCAGCTACAAATTGTTCATCTTTGAGCTGATACCTGATGATCTTGCGGTCCCCTCCTGCGGAATACAAATGATGCTGATCGATAGCCAATGTATACACTGGTGCATGATGAAAATCAAATGTGTCAATTACTTCTAAATTGATGGGCATGGGGTAAAAATAGAATTAACTTTGCAAAGCAATGTCAAAAATTTCAGTTTCTATTCCTAAGGGAACCCGCGATTTTGGTCCAGAAGTGATGGCCCGAAGAAAATTCTTGTTGGATACCATTCAACGTCAATTTCAATTGTATGGATTCCTTCCGTTGGAGACTCCTAGCATGGAGAATTATAGCACACTGACAGGAAAGTATGGTGATGAAGGTGATCAATTACTTTTTAAAGTACTTAATAATGGCGAATTTTCAAAAGGTGTGAACGAGTCAGATTGGGAAAACAAAAACCACAAGGCGCTCATTGGTCAATTGTGTGATCGCGCTTTGCGTTATGATTTGACAGTTCCCTTCGCTCGATTTGTAGCCATGAACCATGGCCAGTTGACATTTCCATTTAAACGTTATCAGATTCAACCCGTATGGCGTGCTGACCGTCCGCAGAAAGGAAGATACCGTGAATTTTATCAGTGTGATGCAGACATCATAGGAACGGATAGTTTGTGGTGTGAATGGGAATTGGTCAAATTGTACGATGCAGTATTTCACCTATTGAGGATCCCTGTTGTTATTCACGTCAACAACCGAAAGGTGCTTCAGGCGCTTGCCAAAGCTTCAGGTATGGAGAGTTGCTTTACTGATATGACCGTTGCTTTGGATAAATTAGATAAGATAGGTTGGGATGGGGTAGAGCAGGAGATGGTGGCGAAAGGGATAAACACTGAAAATGTGGGCCAACTTAAAGACTGGCTTGGCAGAATTCAAGGCAGACCTGAAGAGATTGGCTTTTTGCTTTCATCCTTTGGTTCTCCAGAAGCCATTGCTGAAGTCAATTTTTTCAATCAAGCAGCTCAGATGGCTCCGCTTCAAAATGCAACTTGGAAATGGGATTTTACTTTGGCCAGAGGGTTGAACTATTATACCGGTTTTATTTTTGAAGTGAAAGCTTTGGGAGTTGAGATGGGCAGCATTGGTGGGGGTGGACGCTATGATGATTTAACAGGGATATTTGGTGTGAAAGATTTATCCGGTGTTGGCATTTCCTTTGGAGCGGATAGAATCTACGATGTTATGGAGACATTGAATTTGTTTCCAGAAGGTATTGAGCAATCTACCAAAGTTTTGATTGCAAATTTTGATACGACCACCATTGAAAAGTCTGTTCAACTTTTGTATTCATTGAGGGACAATGGAATTCCCGCAGAGCTTTATCCGGAGGAATCAAAAATGAAGAAGCAATTTAAATATGCAGATGATCGTCATATCCCTTTTGTCATTGTCATTGGTGAAGAAGAAATGACCAATGGGACAGTGAACATTAAAAACATGAGTTCAGGAAACCAATGCTCGGTGATATACGATGAAGTCATGAATTGGATGAAGAATGAAATACAATAAAACTTTTGGCCTTCTTATTTGTTACTAGAATTAAACACACTTAATACCCAACTTTATGAATAACAACGATCAAAAAACAACCCGCATTGCCGTTTTTTTTGACGGATCTTTTTTTCTTCAAATCAATTCATATTACAAGCACAACCATTCAGTCGGTAAGAGTTTTTTCTTTTCAGGTTTTATGGAATACATCCGGCACAAAGTTGCGCAGCAAGAGCATTCTAAGTATCACATGTGTCCTATAGTAGAGTCTCAT
>CAZNVU010000115.1:0-6992 GCA_964576575.1 uncultured Chryseobacterium sp. | reverse complement strand
AAATACCAAGTATAAGTCTCTGAATTGCTAGCACTTAAACTAACACTCTCACCAGAACATATGGTAGTGCTTCCTGCAGCCGATATTGTTGGCGCTGGCGCATCAGATACGTTGACATTAATTTCGTTGGATACAGCAGTACACCCATTGATGTCGGTGTAAGTTAATCCATAAACACCTGTTTCAGTAACAAGGATGCTACCTGTTGTTTCATTGTTGCTCCAAACATTACCTTCTGATTGAGTAGAGATTAATTCCACAGAGCTTCCAGTGCACAATGATGTGTTCCCTGCAGCTTGAATAGAAACTTCAGGTGTTGGAAACACGATAACTTCTATTGCTTGGGCTTGAACTCCACATCCGTCTGCGCTCATAGCCGTCATCTCAATCATGTCATTGGTTGAAATGGTTTGAGAGGCTGAAACAGCACCATTGTTCCAATGAAAAGTTACATTGTCTATAGATGCAGCACCCATAAGTACGACACTGTTCCCCTCACAAAAAGCAGTTTCGCCATCAGCTATGATTTCTGCTGTGAAGCTATTGTCAAGTGTTGCATTGTAAGCTTGGTTTTGTGGGTCAAATTCTGTCCAGCAAGAGGCCCAATTTTCAGAACCAAATGCACCTCGGAAGTTTACATTATCAAAGAATCCATTATTTAAATACGCATCTGAAAAGTCTGCTCCTTGATTGAGCGGTGAGTTGCTGCTCAATGAGAAGTTGGGTGAGTTAAGGTCAACATTGTTGAACATTAGGTCAGTTGTCATTGGATACAACTGGTTGCTATTTCCATTGAAGAATTGCGTAATGTTAAAAGAACCGTTAATGTTATTGGTAGAGGCTGTTAGTCCAGAGGTTGTATTGGCCAACAATGAATCATTGCATTGTGCAATTACATTGTTTTTAAATTTCAAAGAGCCATTGATGGCGTTGCTTTGAGTAGAGTTTGCCTCAATCATCAATCCAACAGGGTAACCAACAAACACAGAGTTGAATGCACTACACTGCGTATTTCTTCTTAGGTGGAGTGCTCTTTTGTAGTTTGAGTTAAAAGTTGCATTAAAAGCCATTGGACCCACAACAGTGAAATTTGAAAATTTGGGTTGTGATACAGGACCATTGGTTGAACCCGTAGCGTCATTGTCAGCCTCAAAACCATTTGAGCCACTTTGGTCTGCTATGGCAGGATCTCTTACTACCAAGCCATACTGCACAGAACCTTGATATCCGAAATCTGTATCAAAATCATCATCCCAGTTGCGGTAGGATACCAAATGATGGGCGTTAACATTGCCGCCAAACCACTCAAAGGCATCGTCACCACAATAGGAAACTTGCACGTGATTAATGGTAGTTCCGGCTCCTACAGCGCACATGGTGATACCATTGATTTCACTGTTTGGTTGGAAAGGAATTCCTCCAAATTCAATACGAACGTATTCAATGATTCCGGAGTTGTCATTGTTGTCAGGATTAGAACCTCCACCATAAATGGATCCTACACCTCCTTCTACTACGGCTTCTCCTTGCGCTGTTCCATTGGCAACATTTGCAGGCTGATTAACTGCAGCTCTTCCGCAAATAATCAATCCGCCCCAGTCTCCATAAGATCGCTGACCAGCTGGCTTCTGCGATGTGAAAACTATAGGCTGCATTTCGGTACCCTGGGCAATCAAGTATCCGTCTCTTTCTATAATCAAAGATCCTTTGGAAACAAAGTCACCTTTGATAATGGTTCCTGGTTGAATCAACAAAGTGTCGTTCGCGGTTACCCGAACAAAACCCTGTAAGATGTAAATGTTGTTATTGGTCCAAGTGGTTTTGCCATTGATGTCTAAACTACCACTTACGATGATTTGGCTCTGCGCCAGGCCGCTTAAAGCTAAAGCAACCACGAAGAATAAGATTCTTTTCATGTCTTTGATTTTTTTGCAAATCAATCAGAAATAGGTTAGCCTATCATTAGCGCTTTATTATTGAAGTATTATCAAAAGAGCTAATAATAGGCTGTTATATCACGCCTATGTTAAGGCTATTTTTCGCGGAATTTATATTGGATACCAAAAGTGAAATAAGTACCACGTTTGAAACGCTGCATTACTTGATCATTATCTCTATTCAATACTCCATCTTGATTGGCATCTTGTATGAATAGATTCTCTTGATTTAAAAGATCTTGAATTCCAAAACGCATTCCAAATCCACTTTTAAAAGTTTTTGTTACAGACAAGTCAATCACATTACGAGGCATCTCATATACTTCAGGAACGCCAGGAATACCAACAATGGCGATTCTTGGGCCTATAACATTGTACATCGCTGAGAATTGCCAACCTGTAGTGTCATTTTCGTAATACAGTCCTAAATTGACAATGTATGGAGATTGGCCCACCATAGGGCGATTGGGGTTTAATCCAGTTTCAATGCTTTCTGCAGAAAGTGATATATTGGATAGGATATAAGATGCATTGGCTACAACGGTTAGATTTTTTAGAAAACCGTTTTTAGATACTTTGTTCAGCGATTTTCTGATATCTACTTCGGCACCGTAACTTGTTGCGGACAGCGCATTTCCAGGCATAAAACTTCTAGTGCCTCCTGAACCTACACCGGGAACAAAGTATTGCTCGATGGGGTTTGTAAACTGCTTATAGAATAAAGCAGCACTTATAACCTCACTTGGATTGGGGTATCGTTCCCATCTGATATCTAAATTCTGAACAGTTGTGAAAGTTAAATTTGGATTACCAGAAATGATGAAGTTGTTCTCAAAATCATAGAAAGAGAAAGGTGCCAATTCCCTGAACTCCGGGCGGTTCACAGTTTTACCATAGGCCAAACGAACTAGGTTCTTCTTACTATAGTTGTATGCGATGTTAATAGAAGGCAACAACATTGTGGAATCCAATTTCGCGTTCACAGGTACTCCTGTGATATCGGCACTGCTCAACTTTTGAATGTTGTTTTCATTGCGCAATCCTGCGGTGATGTTCAGTTTATTGATGGGTAAATTGACTTCAAAGAATTGAGCAACTAGAGTATTAATGGCCTCATATCTATCAGCACCACGGGTATCTTCATCAATTACAAAGCCGCTCTGATCATTGATATTTTCATTGGCCAAAATCTGGTCATAGGGAAGATAAGCAAGGTTGCTATCAAAATTGAACATACTGGCAGGTGCATATCCAATGTTTCTAGATGAGAAATTTCTTGATTTGTTCTCTAAGTAAAATCCACCTTTGGCAGTTATCCATTTTTCATCTTTGGTTTCTTCAGTTTTTATCTTCCAAAGTTTAGCTGTGTATTGACCACTATAAGTTCTCACATATTCATTCAAATCCATGAATAACCGACCTAGGAAAAATGGTTGTGCACTGAATGGAACATAGGCTTTGAAATTAGGATCTGAACCGTCCGTGGGTCTGGTATATCGTATTCTCTTCCAATCAGGATCTTGCCTTTGAGTTGATCCAAAACCAGCGGACAATTGTATCATTCCTCTTCGGTTAAATACTTCTTGTTGAAGTCCAACCTGACTGGCTAAAACCAAGCGTTGCGTATATCGCATGGAGTACTCTTTCCTAAAATCACCTTCTTCTATGTTAATTCCATTGCGCAAGGTGTTGGATTGCATACCGTTTTGATTGATGAAATTTTTAAAATCAAAATTTCCACTTTTCCATTTCAATCCCCAATTGTTCAAGAGTCCCAGTTGAGATGTCAATTGATAGATGTCATCGTTGTATCTAAATACAGTATCGCTCAATTGATTGGCAACATCAAACTCATTGTAATCCATACGCTCACTGTTTTGTAAAACGTATGACCTAGAGTAATTTACCGCTGTGTAGTTACCGATTATTAAATCTTGACGTTTCCATCTTTTGCCAATGGTAAAACTCATCCTTTGGTCTACTTTGGGAGTTTGAATTGAGTCCAAACGCCAGTTGTTTTTGAGTTGTTTGCCTAGTTCGACTCGATCATCGGTACTCTCAACATTTCTAACATTGGTTGGGAAAGCATTGGGTAGAGATCTTGTTCTGCTTCCAGTACCAATCCAATCTGAGCGCTCTTCCGAAGTTTGGAAGAATGATTGTCCGATTAAATTGGATCTGAATCCTTGACTGTAAGAAAAATCAATGGCTGTTTTTTCATCGGGAATGTTTCTAGTGATTACATTTATTACACCTCCCGCAAATTCACCAGGTATTTCAGCACTACTGGATTTATAAATCAAAAACTTTTCCATGGCCATGCTCGGAATAATATCAAAGGAAAAAGCGCGAACATCTGATTCAAGTGAGGGAGCAATAATGCCGTTGATCATGGTTGTATTATAGCGTGATGCCAATCCTCTAATCATTACAAATCGATTGTCAACAATGGTGACGCCCGGAATTCTTCTTGCTACTTGAGATGCATCCCTATCTTGTCCTTTGGCAATTTGAGCGCTGCTCATCCCGCTGACAACCAATTTGGCATCTCTCATTTCCATCAGAACAGCTGCTTCGGTATTGGTTTTTTTGTAATCAAAAATTTGCAATGTTGAACCTTCTAGGCTCGCATCTTCCATGGTTATGTTGATCTCAAGATCGCTGTTGCCTACTATTACATTGGGAAATTGTGCCGTTTTGTAGGACATGATGCGGCATTCTAGGGTGTATGTTCCAGCTTTGATTTCCAATCGGTATTGGCCCATAATGTCAGAAGCCGTTCCGTATGGAGTGCCAACTGCACTTACTATTGCCCCAATGATCGGTTCTCCGGTTTTTTGATCAACAACTTTACCTGAAATGATCACGTTTTTTGAAGAGAAGTTTTGGCCAGAAACAAGGTTAAATTTGGAGAATACAAGAATGGCACACAACAGTGAAAGACCGATTTTTTTCATGATGCAAAATTCTGCATTCAATAAAAAATCATTGTGACCGCAATTTTAAGGCTTTGTTAAGCGGTTAGCTTTCTGACTGGATAGGAACAATGATTTCTGACCACAATTTTTTAAATGTATCAAGCACTTCATCATTGAGGCTGTATTTGCATTGTGCACCAAAGATTCGGCCTTTGATTAAGCCAACCCTTTTTAATTCTCTCAAATGTTGGATAACTGTGGTGGGCGCTGTATTGGGGATAGCGACAATCTCACCCTCTATGGTGCCGCCATGCTCAGCCAGCGTCCTCAAAATTTGAAGACGAGTTGGATGGCCAATTGACTTGGATAAGTTGGCTAATAAAGCTACGGATTCCGCGTCTAGTTCTTTCACATTCATCACCCACAAATACAAACTTTGTGCGTGAATAGAATGTTACAGAAGTTTTAAAAAACCATTGTTATAGAAAACCAGTATTGTTTTTTCATAACACACAATTAACAAACAAAGTCTTAATAATTGAATTGACATTGAATTCTGAGCAAATGCCCTGATTCATTGTAGTTTGGTGTGCTCTTATCTGAATATTGCCTTTTGGATTGAAGGAATGCGGCTGTTAATTCAAAATTTCTAACCGGTATCCATTCAATGCCAGCCTCCCATTCGTTTACTTCATAGCTTCTGGCATCTCGTTCCATTTTCTTACCCCCATCGTAGTTTTGAATTCTGAGATATGGTTGGAAAACTTGACCTTTAATCTCTTTTCTATAGCTTATTGTTACAAACTCTCCTTTAAGATTTTGATTCATGATACTATCTAATGTTGAGTTGTATTCAGGGCCTTTCCCAATGGTGTATTCTGCAAGTATTCCTAAAGGTTTGGGTTGAATCATCATACCAAAAGCCAAACGTTCGTCGTCGAATTCGTTGTCATTTGTAATTCCAACTCCAGATGAGATGTTATCAGGTGAGATCACAAACCTTCCGGAATAAGCCATTACACCAGGCTCGATAATTTGATTGGCAATTCGAAATGGATAGGACAGTTTGGCGACTGCGTGAACTTGATTATTGAGTTCGGGTTTGTTGGCTGTTTGTCCATTGTAAACACCAATGGTAAACACTCCGTAATCACCCATACCTTTGTTACCATTGGTAGCTAAAGTATCTCTTTGAAGTTTTCGGATTTCTTCAGGTGCCCACATGAAAAACGCTCCAAAATCACGCTCATTGGGTACAGCACTATTTAGTGCATCACTCCGGTCAAGTGGTAAACGGTTGCTGGAGCTTTGCATGTTTTCAAAGCCATACGGCACTTTAGACTGGCCAAATCTGATTCTGAATTCGTTTTTGTCGTCTAAACCCAGATCAAAATAAGCGTCTCTGACTTGCAGGTAGTGGTTATTTTCCGATTTATCACTTCTGATGCGTATAGAACTGGCATAATCAAATTGTATGTAGGCAAACACTCTTGGATGAACTTGACCTTGATAGATCAGACGCGCTCTTCTGAATGAGAATGAGTTGTTTTCACCCCAAGATCGGTCACATTGATCACATCTAAGGTTGGGGTTACTTTCTAATAATCTATTGTATCTAAACTGTGCATATCCAGAGAAACGCATTTTATCATACCATTTTTTCTCATCGGTTTTGGTACTGATTGCGGTTGGAGCAGATTGACCAAGCATTACTTGAGCTTGTGTGAATAGAACTGCTACTAGAATTAATTTATTTAATACTGACATAACTTATTGTTGACGGTCGCAAAACTAATGTGTCAATACAAGCCTGTGTGTCAAGTGGAAATTATTGAATTGTTACGAGAAAGTTAAGAAAAATTGTTATTTGAAGCCTGAGAAAACTTTATGATTTTCAAGTGTATCAAGGCTTACAAAGTTGGTTTAAGTGTTGACTTAATAAGCAAAACTATAGATAAAACAATCTAGCCTTAACATTGACGTAACATATAGGGGTTTAGTTTGCAAAAATTAATCACATGAAACTAAGTTCATTATTCTCATTCATGGTTCCAAAGAATGGATTGTTCTTTGACCTATTTGCTGAAGATACCGCTAATTTGGTCGATCAAGCTAAGAAATTCAATCAGCTATTTTT
>CAZNVU010000114.1:0-7045 GCA_964576575.1 uncultured Chryseobacterium sp. | reverse complement strand
ATTGGATGGGCGTGGTCATTATTGACAGATGTGTATAAAATCCCAAAGGACCAATTGTACGTTACCGTATTTGAAGGCGATGCCTCGGAGAATTTGGACTTTGATCAAGAAAGCTATGACATCTGGAAAAAGTACATTGCAGAGGACCGCATTTTAAAAGGAAATAAAAAAGACAATTTCTGGGAAATGGGCGCCATGGGACCTTGCGGTCCTTGCTCTGAAATCCACGCAGACATCAGATCAGCTGAAGACCGTCAAAATGTTGATGGAAGAACATTAGTCAACAATGACCATCCACAAGTGATTGAGATTTGGAACAATGTATTCATGCAATTCAACCGCAAAGCGGATGGCAGCTTGGAATCCTTGCCCAACAAACACGTGGATACAGGGATGGGCTTTGAGCGCTTGTGTATGGTATTACAAGGCAAACAATCCAACTATGACACGGATGTTTTTTCTCCTTTGATTCAAAAAATTGAACAACTCAGCGGCTTGTCCTATACTGCAACAGCAGATAAAAAGGATGTCGCTATGCGTGTGATTGCTGATCACGTAAGAGCGGTATCCTTTGCCATTGCCGACGGTCAATTACCGTCTAGCTCTGGAGCCGGTTATGTTATCAGAAGGATTCTGAGAAGAGCGGTGCGCTATGGTTACAGCTTCTTGCAATTCAAGTCTGCTTTCATCCACCAAGTTTTTGATGTGTTGGAAAAACAAATGGGAAGTGCCTTCCCTGAATTGAGTAAAAACAAAACACTCATTCAGTCCGTCATTAGAGAGGAAGAAGAGAGTTTCTTACGCACCTTGGAAAAAGGGATTGAACTTTTGGACAATGTCATTCAAAAAACCGAAGGCGCAGAAATATCAGGAGCCATCGCTTTTGAACTATATGACACCTTTGGTTTCCCAATAGACTTGACGCAATTGATTGCTGTGGAAAATAACAAAACCATCAACCTTATTGAATTCGAATCTCAACTGCAGGCTCAGAAAGAGCGAAGCAGAGCAGCTACCAAATTGGAAACAGATGATTGGGTGAATTTAGCAGAAGGTGATACCGTATTTGTTGGATTTGATGAAATGGAAGTAGAAACCAAATTACTTCGCTACCGCCGTATCAAATCCAAAGGAAAGGAAATGTACCAATTGGTATTAGAGACAACACCGTTTTATGCAGAAGGTGGTGGACAAGTAGGAGACAATGGCGTATTGTATTTTGGAGAAGACCGCATCCCTGTGGTGGATGTCAAAAAAGAAAATGGATTGATTGTTCATTTTACAGAAGAACTACCCACGGCACCAGAGAAAATGGTTCTGGCCAAAGTTGACTCCGCCTGGAGAAGGGATACAACTGCGCACCACAGCGCAACGCATTTATTGCATGAGGCATTGCGGGAAGTATTAGGAACGCATGTTGAGCAAAAGGGGTCATTGGTTAACCCCAACTATTTGCGATTTGACTTTTCCCATTTTGCCAAAGTGAACGAAGATGAATTGACGCGCATTGAAGGTTTGGTAAATGACCGTATCCAATCCAATTATCCGTTGATTGAAAATCGCGCGGCCACGATAGAGGAAGCCAAAAAAAGTGGTGCGATGATGTTGTTTGGAGAAAAATACGGTGATAAGGTTCGCATGATTCAATTTGGAAACAGCATAGAATTGTGTGGCGGAACACATGTGGGAAGTACTGGTATGATCAAACGATTTAAACTTCAATCAGAGGCAGCCGTAGCAGCAGGAATTAGAAGAATCGAAGCGATAGCTGGTGCGATAGCAGACACGCACATTGCAGGAGAGTTGACAGAGTTGGAGGAAGTTCGCGTTGCATTAAAAAACAAAGATGCTGTAAAGGCCGTTAAGGATTTACAGCAAAAAATAAGTGACTTGCAAAAGCAACTGGAGGAAATTCAACGTGCTCAAGCACAACAAGTGAAGCAAGTTTGGAAAGGACAGATTACCGCCCACAATGGACGCAATCTTTTATTTGCAGATACCGATTTAGACGCGGCATCCATCAAGGACATCTGTTTTCAATTAAAAGGTGAGTTTACATCCTTTGGAGCTTTGATTACCAGTGTAAACAATGGAAAACCCATGATTACCGTAGCCTTGAGTGAAGATGCAGTTCAAGGATGGGGTTGTCATGCAGGACAACTAGTAAAAGAATGGGCCAAAGAAATCAAAGGCGGTGGCGGAGGTCAACCCAGCTTTGCCACCTGCGGAGGAACAGATGTTAGCGGATTGACGGCTGTTGTAGAAAAAGCAAAAGCACTTTTCCAAGCTTAAACTACAACTTTGGCTGAATTAGCAGTGCTCTGATATACCGGGCCTTGATATTCTATAGAATAAGAAAAAGCCAAGTGCAACACGTAAAAAATATTGAACGTGCATGCTAAGACGTAATCCATCCATTTGTTTTTTCCGAAGGATTGAGCCAATTCGGTAAAAACCAAAAAGGCAAAATAAATGTTGTAGAAGGGAATGAACATGCGAAAAGCATGTGCATCCGGGCGACCCACAACGCGCATGGTGATAATTACATCATAGACGGGAACAAAGGCGGCCCAGTACGGTTGATTGGCTTTGCTAAATAGTGCAACTTTTCCTAAAAAACCAACAGCGGAGACTACAATAAAGGTCATGATAAAGGGAGCGAACTGCTTCCAGATATCACTCCAAGCGAGCAAGAATTCCATAGGTTTAAGGTATTTGTTGAGCAACAGTGCTCAATAAAAAGACGGATTTCAAAAAAATAGGTTGCCTAGGGATCATATCCAAAACCTAAGGAAAGCAACAAGGGAAGCCTTTCAGCTTCCCTTGTCGTTTGTTTAGGAAATCATGTTTCTTAAGTTGGTTAACCGTTGTTATTTCCAACGCAAGTACTTTGGTGCGATTTGCTCTTCGCATTTAAAAGACGTTTGAAAATAAAAAGGGTTGCCTCAGGGTTGATACAAAAGATTACAACCTCTGGTTTCCGCATAGGACAGGCGTCCCAAGACCTTGAACCGGCCATCAGCAGCAATCTCGCCCAAATCTTGGGTGGCAATAAATGCACAACTGTCCACATTGGCCAAATCAATAATGTGCAAACTTCCCCTGCCCTGTGTTTGTATGGGCCCCAAAGGATCTTGAATATCTCTAACCCAAACCCGCATCCAATCTGGCGTCTCCAAGGCATCCATCTCCGCGGCATAGGCCTGACTCAGCAACTCTGTCATCCCATATTCACTATGAATGTGCACATTGGGCCAAGCTAACTGCAATGCATCATAGACCTCCTGCCTAATGGGTTCTCTGCCCCTGCCTTTCATTCCTCCGGTTTCCATGATGATGGTATTGTCCATTTGCCCTGGACATTGTTGCGCAAAATCCAACAGGGCAAAGGTCACGCCCCACAACATCACCTTTTTTCCTTGAGCCAAAGCTTTATCCCAACGTTTTTTTAATCCATCAAAGTCATACAGAAAAAAAGCATTTTGGTTGCCACCACTAGCTTTGACCAAATAATCCACCATGTAAACCAATGATGAGTTGTTGCGCTCCAGATAAGAAGGCAACAAGGCCAACATCTCATACTCCGATGGGTGACCATATCGCTGAATAAAATGGGCTAAAAAGGAGCGTTCATACAATTTCAAGTCCACCAAATGGTGTTTGGACGTGATTTGACCCGTTGTAGCACTTGACTCGAAAGTGCGCATAACGGCTGAAGTGGAAGACAACACCCGATGCGTTTTGAAAAATGAAATGGGCAAAAATGGAATCTGTTCAATGGAGTTAACTTGATCAACAGAGACGCCCAAGGCATTCGCGAATGCCCGGTAAATAACATTGTGCTGGTATTGATAGCGAAACAATTCCAAGGCACGCTCATGGAAGAAGTCAGCAACTTGACCCTGAAACAAAGAAGAAATAAATACTTCGCGATTCACACAACAAAGTTACACCAATGCCTTGTTTGATTAACTTTGTGTTATGGGCAAAAAAATGGGAATCCTCCTTTTCTGGTTATGCATCTTCACTTTGGGATGTATGGATTTAGAAACATTTCCCGATGAACCACAAATCATTTTCAAATCCTTTTCTAAAAATTTGGATGGAACTGGAGCGCAACTCATTTTTTCGTTCACTGATGGAGATGGGAATTTTGGCCTAGAACAAGCCGACACCTCAGGTGTGTTCGCAGATTGCACTACTCGATACAATGTTTTTTGTGATTACTACGAAAAGCAAAATGGAACTTGGGTTAAAGTGAGTCTTGATCCTTGTTTAGACCCTAATATTATTCCCTTTTATTATCGTGCCCCGGTTGCTGTGCCAGAAGGACAACACAAGGTGCAGAAGGGAACTATTACTTTAGACATTAATCCTGTTTATTATTTACCCAGTAATTTTGATACATGCAAATTCAAATTGCATGTAATCGATAGAAGTCTTAATCAAAGTAATGAGATTGAGACCAATGAATTCTACAAACCATAACCCGGGTAAAAGAAAAAATCTACTCCTAAAGGAGTAGATTTTCATTCGCTACAATTTTGTAGCTTCGACATGTGCAAAGGATAATGATTTCAACATTCCGCAATGCTTGGATAGCCATCCTAATTGTTATGTCGGCAAACATTAGTTTGGCCGGCAACGAACTCAATTTTTATTTCCAAAACAAACAACAAACGTTCCCACAAGGCACTGAATACTTATGGGAAAAGAAAGGCGAACCAGGATTTTCCGTATTTAAAAAAAACAAATTCTTGTTCACCTCTGTGGTCCCTGAAAAACTCAGCAATCAAGACCCCGCACTTTGGATTAAAATACCACTTAAAGACTTAAAGAAAGATTCAGCTCCATTTCTAATTATACCCAATAGCCATATTAATCGCATTCAAGGCTATTATCTCAATGCACAAAACGAACTCATGGATAGTACACTAATCATGGGGGATCATATCGCATTTGCTAACAGGCTGGTTCATTTCCCTGAATTCATCTTTCCCATATCCAAGGACACCTCACAGCAGTTCATTCTGTTGTACCTAGATAAACGCAATGAACCCTTTTTCACTTCCATTCAAGTTCTTGATGAGGAAGGGTTGAACAGCAGAAAAACTTACTACTTTCTTCTCTCTGGTATACTATTGGGCGTGCTTATAGCAGCTTTCATTATCAATATATATATTGTAATAAATGCCAAAATAGTATTGAATTATTTATACAGTCTATTCCTTGGACTTTGCATTATTTATACAATGTCTGACTTTGGTTATATCCATTGGATCATCAATTATAATTCCCACTGGATCATTGACATTGTAAGACCATTATCACTTTCAATTGCCTTCCCTGTTTATTTATTCTTCTTTATTAATACAGTTTCATTTGAGGAACATTTTCCAACATGGGGAAGGCGCATTAAAATATATGGCTGGATTTGGCTGAGTTACGTCATTATTGCCTCCGCAATGGCACCTTTCCTTTATGATCATTCCTACAAGTATTACTCATTGGCCTTGTCTTTGGCTTTTCAGCAGTTAACCCTAATCATCGTTATCATCTGTTCAATCATTTCTCTACGAAGAGGTGATAGATATGCCATTCCGTTTTTAATTGCCTCCTCACTCTTTATCCTCACACATTTTCATTACATCGCACACCGTTTTGGTTATACCGAAGACACTGTAGTACAACAACATTTTGTGCCCATCATATTGGGAATGGATTGTTTGATTATTGGAGGTATTGTTGCATTGCGCTTCATTGATTTCATTCAGAAAAATAAAAATTTAGAGTTTGCTCTCTTAAATAAAGACATCGAAATCAATGAGCGGATTGCAGCCATTCAATTGAGGGAATTATCGAGAATAAGTCAATTATTGCACAACCACATAGGCATGGAATTGGTTGGCTTAAAAAACAACTTAGAACAAAACAAAAATAGTATACCCATTGAAGTTCATTCATCATTAAATAGCCAAGCCACTGCATTGATCGAAGATGTCAGAAACACTGCACATTTCCTATCTCCACAGGTGCTAACTAAATTTGGTTTAGCGCATTGTATTCAGCTATTCGTTAAAGAGATTTGTAAAACCAAACAAATCAAACATTACGTAGAAATAACCCCTGCCTGCAACGAAACCACCACAAATATTCAATTGGTGGTTATGCTAGTCATCCAAGAATGTTTGAACAACACCATAAAACATGCAAATGCCTCTCAGATACAAGTTCAATGCTTTGTAGAAAATAAGCACCTGTATATTTCATATCAGGACAATGGAACAGGAATTAAGCAAAATGACAAGTCAATAGATGGCATTGGCATCTTACAAATTACTGAGATGATCAATGTTTGCAGGGGCAATTGTAACATTGAGAGTTGTCTTGGAGAAGGGTTTCAATTAAATGCTGAAATACCACTAGATCTATGAAAAAGATAGGCGTCATTGAAGATCACCCGATGGTTGCCCATGGAGTTAAAAGCATGGTCCACTTTATTTGGAAAGAGAGTTCAGTTCAAGTGTTTACATCATTTCCCAAAACTGAACAGGAGCTCTTGCAACTCAATCAATTTGAGATAGTCATAGCAGACATCCACTTAAAAGACGAGCTTGTTTTAGATGATCTTATTTTACTTCAAATACAAAAACCGGATCAAAAAATCATTTTATATTCAAGCTCTCACCCTTGGGAATTGGGGCTTCGAAAGGAGGATTTTCCGTTCTGGGGTTATATCCAAAAGAACTCTGATTTGCAGGCGCTAACTATATGTTTGACCAGTATAGAACAAAATAGAAAGTACATCCAATCAGATTTGATTTGGGAAAAAATCATGACAACTCATGAGTCCTCTATTGTTTTAACAAAAAGAGAACAGGAAATTCTCCATCTCATTAAGGCGGGTAAAACCAGCAAAGAAATAGCTGAAATTTTGTTTCTGAGTGAACTTACCGTCAAGTCGCATAGACAAAACATGATGCGGAAGTTTGATGTGAAGAATGTGGTGGAGTTATTAGATAGAACAAAAAACAAATTCTAATCA
>CAZNVU010000113.1:0-7121 GCA_964576575.1 uncultured Chryseobacterium sp. | reverse complement strand
GGGGCGTGTGGTCGCAGGTTCAAGTCCTGTCATCCCGACAACAAAATTGAAAGCCTTCTTCGGAGGGCTTTTTTTTCAATCTTTGAATATGACCAACAACAGCATCTTCCGCCGCATCCGATTTATTTTTAATTTCTCTGATTATGACATCATGGATGTTTTTCGGTTGGTAGGTGCAGAGGTCAAGCGTCACCAGGTGATTGGATGGCTCAACAAAGAAGATCATGAAGATTATGTGCCGATGTCGGATGAGACGCTGGCTACTTTTCTCAACGGCTTCATCGTTCTAAAAAGAGGAAAAAAGGAAGGACCGCAACCTGTTCCAGAAAAGCGCCTTTCCAACAACATGATTTTTAGAAAAATGCGCATTGCTTTGAACTTGATTGATGAGGACATTATCCAAATTTTAGCCTCCGTTGAAACGCATCTTAGCAAGCATGAACTCAGCGCCTTTTTCCGGAACCCTTCTCAACGACAATACGTGGAGTGCAACAATCAGATTTTAAGGAATTTCTTTCAGGGGTTGGAGGTGAGGGAGAATAGATTTAGAGACTGAATCAATCAATCTCCTCAAAATAACGCATCACCGCCTCACGCATCAGACGATCTTGTTCCGCAGGGGACAATTCAGGAAGATCCTCCTGGCGCTCAAAATGGGGCCAGCCTTCCTCGTCTCGTCCAATAAAAGTGTAATATCCATAGGGAATCAATAATGAACAAATTCCAATGTGCATGATTGCCACTTTTTCGTCCTTCTTAAAAACCTTGTCAAACTGTTGCAATTCCTGCAATCCGACCAAAAAGATAACAGCTGTTAAATCAGGTTGCCCCATGTCAAATTTCTCCCCGATGCGCTTTAAGGTTTCCAACCACTCCCGTTCAAACTGATAATCCATGACGCAAAAGTCGTATAAATTTCCGCTTCGCAGATATTTTAGTTATCTTCGTCACTAAATTTTCTAGTCATGCGTAGTCTATTCATCGCCTTCGTTTTTTCATCTTTTTGCCTCACCTCTTGGGGACAAAAAAAAGAATATCTGAACAGTGAATTCGTTGTTATCGAAGAAGAATCAGTCTCGTCCTACACCAGAACTTCAACATTGAAAGATGGCATGTACGATGTCACCATCACCTTCTTAGGTGGTCAGTTATTCATGACAGGTAAGTACATGGATGAAAAATTAGAGATGCCTCATGGTCATTTTGTTTTCTACAACCAAAACGGAAACAAAGAGGCAGAAGGCGATTACCACAAAGGAATGAAGGTGGGCACATGGAAGCGTTGGAATGCTGAAGGTGCGCCACTTCCTGACCGCGCCTACCAAAAGGCTCCTGAAGAAACAGCTTCAGTAAAAGAAAACTCCAACAAAGCGTCAACTCCAGCAAGCTTTGCTGATTTAGAAACTTACATCGATAAAAACTTACGTTACCCAGAAAAAGCCATTTTGAATAGCATCAAAGGAACTGTTTATTTATCCTTTGTTGTTGGGGCTGATGGTTTGGTGAAAAGTCCCAAGGTTACACAAGGTGTACATCCTGAATTGGATGCTGCAGCCATGCAATTCGTGATGGGCATGCCCGCTTGGAGTCCCGGGCAACGCAATGGAGTGGCCATTGAATCAGATGTTATTCTTCCCATTAGTTTTGAATAATCGCTAACGCGATATTTGTATTTTTCTATGCGCATTTATTACAACTACCTTGCTCACTTTATACATCCCCTTCCACCTGTAGAGCAAGCAGCAGAACGTCTTACCCGAGTTGGTTTAGAAGTTGAAGGAATTGAAGAAGTAGAAACCATCAAAGGTGGCTTAAATCATGTTGTCGTAGGTCACGTGGTTGACGTTCAGCCACACCCTGATGCAGAGCGTCTGCGTGTTACGCAAGTTGAAGTGGGCCAAGAAAGCCCTTTGCAAATAGTATGCGGCGCACCAAATGTGGCCATTGGGCAAAAAGTGTTGGTTGCCTTGGTTGGTTGTACTTTATACCCACAAGATGGAGATGAAGCGTTGAAAATTAAAAAGAGCAAGATTCGCGGCGTAGAAAGCCATGGAATGATCTGTGCCGAGGATGAATTGGGCATTGGTCAAAGCCACGATGGCATCATGGTGTTATCTGAAGATGCTACCATAGGTATGTCTGCAGCGGAGTATTTGAAAATGGGATCCAACACCACCTTGGAAATTGGACTCACCCCTAACCGCACAGATGCCATGTCCCATTATGGGGTTGCGCGCGAGTTGATGGCTGCATCTGATGACGAAGTAAAATCCAATTCTTTTCTCCAAAAAATACCTCACCTTCCTAAACTGGGTCATGGTGATTTTCAATTGAGTGTTGATCCCGCTGCGCAAGTCAAGCGCTATTCATTGATACAAATGGATATCAACCCAAAAAGCGAAACTCCAGATTGGATGAAAACCAGTTTGCAGGCAATTGGAGTAAAGTGCATTCACCCTGTGGTGGACATTACCAATTGGGTGCAACATGAAATGGGCCAGCCATTGCATGCATTTGACGCAACGTTTATGGGCAAACACATTCAAGTTCGCAATGGAGTTACGAACGAGAAGTTGATTACGCTCGATGGTACTGAAAGAAAATGCACTGAAATGGATGTTGTCATTGCAGACAACCAAAATCAAGCAGCTTGTCTTGCAGGTGTAATGGGTGGAAAGGAAAGTGGCGTATCAGAAAGCACTACCAGTATTTATTTAGAATGTGCATTGTTTGATGCCGTTAGAGTTAGAAAATCCGCTAGAGCGCATGGTATTCACAGTGACAGCTCATTCCGATTTGAACGTGGCGTAGATCCTGAAATGTACGAAGCTGCCAAAGCCAGAGCAGTCGCATTGATTACTGAAATATGCGGCGGCGAAGTGAAAGCGATGCAAGAGGTGACACTCCTTCCATTTGAGAGACTACATATTGTCTTTCACCCCAGCAAGGCGCATCAGATTATTGGAAAAAAAATAGATTCCGATACGATTCACAATATCCTTCACAAATTGGAATTTGGCGTTGAACGGAAAAATGAAGATTCCTGGATTGTCAGTGTACCGGGTTGCAGAGCAGATGTAACCAGAGAGATTGATATTATAGAAGAAGTTTTGCGTGTGTATGGTTTTGACAATGTTGAACCTTCAGCTCAAGTAAGTTTTAGCTGGGGCAATGCCTATTTAGCACCGCACCACCGAAAAAATCAATTGGCCGAAATGCTGTGCTCACTTGGATTGACTGAAATTCAAAGTTTATCCTTGACCAAAACCAGCTACCACACTGAAAAAGAAAACGTCGTTTCCATAGTTAATCCATTGAGTCAAGATTTGGGTGTATTGCGCCCTGAAATGATTCATAGCGGTTTAGAAGCCGTTGCATTAAATGTCAATCACAAAAACAGCAACTTGGCCTTGTTTGAAATGGGGAATATATACCACAAAACAGGGGAAGGGTTTACAGAACAATTGATGTTAGGCATTTGGTTGAGTGGGCAAACAGAAAACATCAATGCATTTGGCACGGCAGCTCCAATAAGTTTTAGACACACCCGTTTTTTTGCAGAGCAATTAATGAAACGATTGAGGCAATCCCTGAGCAACGGTCAAGCTATTGCACATGAGCATTTCAGTGAGTGTGTTCAATACACATTCAAAAAGCTGACCATGACTTTGGGTAAGGTATCTGCCAAAACCCTTCACCAACATGATATCAAGCAACCTGTATTTTATTTAGAATTAAATTTAAATGAGTACATCTCTTTGCTGAATAAGACTAAAACACCTCCTGTTTCCATTGCCAAATTCCCGGCTGTTAGAAGGGATTTAGCATTGTTATTGGATGAGAAGGTGACCTTCCAAGACATTGCACAAGCAGCATTCCAATCCGAGAAAAAGCTATTAAAGGATGCGTTCTTGTTTGATATTTATCAAGGCGACAAATTACCACAAGGTAAAAAATCATACGCAGTTGGTTTTGTACTACAAGACAACACAGCCACGCTGACTGATGCGCAAATTGAGAAAACGATGGAGCGCATAACCCAAGGTATTTGTGAGCCATTGGGAGCTGAGCTCAGGGGCTAGTTATTTATCTAGGGAAATCAACTCGACATACAAAATGCCCAATTCACATTTAAACCCTTTCTCTAAAGAAGTTCAAATTGAATTGTCCAAACTAACCCAAGCCAATCATAACTTGGTAATTCGGGTTGTATCGGTTCTCAATATTGTTTTCGCCATCAGCGATTACCTCACCGCTCCTCATTTTTGGGTGAGCTTTCTCATCATCCGACTGATCATCACCAGCATCTTCTTTTCTGTATACTATTTTCAAGATCAACTATCCATTCATCCCAAATGGACACTTTATATCGCTTACTTGGGCTGCATTATTGAAAATTCATACATGTACAATGTGTTGGATGCCCCTACTCTTCAGAAATTCACATTTGCTTTTATTACAACATTTATTGGCGCTGGTTTGTTTGCAATTTGGAATCTTAGACTTTCTATTTTGGCTGTCATTTTTACTGTTATTCTCAATGCTATTTTATTTGCTTTGATGAGTCCCCTTTCGTTGGATGAGTTTCTTTCCAATGGCGCTTTTCTGACTCTGATGGTGGCCATCTGCTCCATTATCCCCATTCATACTCGGATGACTGCATTGGTAAAGGAAATTACTTATCGATTCCAATTGGCTGCAGCAAGCAATGTTATCGCCGATAAAAACAAGAATATTTTGGACAGTATTGAATATGCTAAGCGAATCCAAGATGCCATGTTGCCAAATGAAAAAGACTGGATTGCTTTGCATCAAGATTGTTTTGTTTTTTATCAGCCAAAAGACATAGTAAGTGGTGATTTTTATTGGGTTAATCTTCAAGAAAAAGATAAAAAAAATGTACTCAATGTAGCAGTTGGAGATTGCACAGGACATGGAGTCCCCGGGGCATTGATGAGTATTCTTGGAATGTCTTCCATTCAAGAAATCTATGCACAAGAAGGAGAGCACTTACCCAATGAAATTTTGTATCAACTAAGAAAAAAAATCACATTTAATCTGAAACAAACTGGCGAGTTTGGAGAACAAAAAGATGGTATGGATTTGGGCCTTATTCATTACATACAGGGAGAAAAAAAATTAGAATTTGCAGGGGCCAATACATCCGCTTGGATAGTCCGTGATTATGACATCATTGTATTGAAAGGAGACAGGATGCCCATAGGAATTCAAAACGGTGAAGAACATCCCTTTACTTTACTTTCTTTACCGCTAAAGAAAGGAGATTGGGTGTACTTGTTTACCGATGGATTTGTAGATCAATTTGGCGGTGATTTGGGCAAAAAATACCTTTCGAAGAATTTCAAATCATTCCTTTTATCCATTCACCATTTGTCCTCTTCAGAGCAAAAAAAATCCATTTCAGATGAATTCCACAGATGGAAAAAAGACAATGACCAGATGGATGATGTTTTGGTCTTTGGAATACACATCCAATAATTAAAAACCAGTTGCTATTAGCAACTCCAGCGGCTTCCAGGGCAATTCGAAATGTGTACCGATGGTCTCATTGGTTAAGGTTCCATGATACATGTAAACACCTGATTGCCATCCTGCATGACCTCTTATAAGATTGGCCACACCGCCTTCATCACCCATTTGAATTAAGTCTGGTGCAAAAATGTTGCTCAATGCATAAGAAGCTGTTCTTGAAACACGCGCAGCGATATTGGGAACGCAATAGTGAATAACACCATGTGTTTGATATACAGGATGGTCGTGGTTGGTCACTCGAGAGGTTTCAAAACATCCTCCCTGGTCTATACTCACATCAACGGCAACACTACCAAACTTCATATTGCTAATCATATCCTCTGTAACAACCATGGGTGTTCTTCCTTTAGAACTATGGATAGCGCCTATGATCACATCAGCTGTCTCCAGGGCATTGCGCAATTCGGATGGCAAAATGGTTGACGTCCAAATTCGTGTTCCCAAATCATTTTGCAAACGGCGCAAACGATAAATATCGTTATCAAACAATTTGACAGAAGCGCCCATACCAATTGCAGCACGGGTAGCAAATTCGCCAACAGTGCCTGCACCTAAAATCACAACTTCCGTTGGACGTACGCCCGAGATACCACCAAACATTAATCCTTGTCCTCCGTGCGTATGCGACAAATACTCAGCTGCAATCTGCACCGAAGTATAGCCAGCTATTTCTCCCATTGCTCGAACTACAGGGAAGATACCCGCTTCATCACGTATATAATCCCAAGCAATGGCCGTGATTTTTTTATTGGCCAATGCCTGAAATAAATCCACTTTTTGCGCACTCAATTGAAGCGCTGAAATAAGACTTTGTTTTCCAGGCATCATGGCAATCTCCTCCAAACTTGGGGGCGCCACCTTCAGTAGAATATCTGATTTGAACACGGCACTTTTATCATAAACAATTGTAGCGCCTGCCTCACTGTAATCATGATCAGTAAACTTGGATTCCAAACCTGCATTGGTTTCCACAATGACCTCGTGACCATTATTGACCAACAATCCTACACTTTCTGGGACCAAAGCCACGCGTCGTTCCTGAAAACTGGTCTCCTTGGGAATTCCTATGGTCAAGTGGTGGCGCTTTTTGGCTACTTCCAACATTTCCTCTTTTGGAGATAAAGCAGCCTCTTGGGCCAAAGCTGAGACAAAAGATTTTTTTGGGTCCATCCTTCCTGATTTGCAATAAAGATAATGCAATTCGGAATAGCTGTGAATTGTTGAGGTTGGATTTTCCGTGAAATTGATTATTTTCGTGCCAACAAAAAAGCACTATGGCACAAAATCACAGCAAAGAATCATCACCATTATTGTACACTATCATCATTGCAGCCGCTTTGATGACTTTATTGTTTGTCTCTGTTAACCACAATACCAAATCACCCAAAGCGGAATTGGCAGGAGATGTTTCTGATGTCACTGTTGTCGTAAAAGACACCACTGCTCAAGCAGACACTACTCATGCTGCTGCAGACACATCGCACGCTGAGCCTGCTAAGCACTAATTTCTGTTTTAGAAATTATCCAAATCCACTGGTCGCATTACGCCGAACCACTTCAAGATTTTC
>CAZNVU010000112.1:0-7200 GCA_964576575.1 uncultured Chryseobacterium sp. | reverse complement strand
TTACTCCTCGCTTTCCGAAGTACAAAAAGACTTGGGTGTTGGTGCTATTACACTACCCGAGTTGGTATCTTATTATTTGGATAATATTGAACGCTCAAGTCATTTGAATGCCTTTATTGAGGTGTATACAGACGAAGTAAAAGCCCAAGCGGAAATTGTTCAAAAGAAGATTCAATCGGGAAAAGCAGGAAAATTAGCAGGAGCGGTTATTGGTTTAAAAGACAACCTTTGTTATAAAGGTCATGTTGTCACCGCGTCATCAAAAATTTTAGCAGGTTTTGAGTCTTTATACACGGCAACAGCTGTGGAGCGTTTGTTGGCTGAAGATGCCATTATCATTGGAAGATTGAGTTGCGATGAATTTGCAATGGGCTCTTCCAATGAAAAGTCGGTATACGGACCGGTATTGAATCCCATCAATGAAAAGTGTGTTCCTGGCGGTTCGTCGGGAGGGTCTGCGGCCGCGGTTGCCGCCGATTTGTGTTTGATGGCTTTGGGAAGCGATACAGGTGGAAGCATAAGACAGCCCGCTTCTTACACAGGAACTGTTGGATTAAAACCAACTTATGGTCGTATTTCTCGACACGGCTTGATTGCATATGCGAGTAGTTTTGACCAAATAGGCCCCATTACCCATAGTATTGAAGATGCTTTTTTGTATTTATCCATTATGGCGGGGCCGGATCAATATGACGGCACCCTTTTTCACCAGGGATATTCTTTGGAGAATCAGGATGCAAAGCCCTTGCGCATCGCCGTTTTAAAAGATTGCGTGCACAGAGAAGGGTTGAATGAAGAGGTTAAAGCAGCATTTTTAAATCTTACTGAAAAGTTAAAGAAAGAAGGGCATCACGTTGAGGAAGTTAATTTCCCAATCGTAGATCAACTGGTGCCAACTTATTACGTGTTGACTACCGCAGAGGCTTCTTCCAATTTATCCCGCTTTGATGGGATTCATTACGGATACCGTTCCAAAGAAGCCAAGGGAATTGACAACACGTATAAAAAAAGCAGAACAGAGGGATTTGGAGAAGAAGTGAAAAGAAGAATAATGTTGGGGACGTTTGTTTTAAGTTCTGGTTATTATGATGCTTACTACAGCAAAGCGCAAAAAGTAAGAAGGGTGATTCAGAACAAAACCAATGAAATTCTTGCACAATATGATGTCATCATTACGCCCACCACGGCGGATGCTGCATTTGAAATGGGCAAGAAATCAGCAGACCCCATCGCGATGTACTTAGAAGATATTTTTACAGTACAAGCCAATTTATCTGGACACCCTGCAATCTCTATTCCTTTGGGAAAAAAACAAAATGGAATGCCCTTTGGCGTTCAAATTTTGTCTCGGGCTTTTGAGGAGAACCAGTTGTTATGCGCAGCACAACAATTGAATGCTTGCCTCAAAGAATCTTAATAAATCTGTTGACAAAAGCATTCAATCTTTTCAGAACACCTTAAAAAGTGTTCGGAAATTGTGCCTTGTTTAGGATTGAATGCTTACCGTAAAAAAAACATTTGTGAGACAGATTTTTCTATTTTTCCTTTTTGCTACCGCCCTTGCTGCTAAAGCCCAACCAGGGAGCAATTCCTCTTTTGCTGTTCAAAAAGATAACCCTGAAGTACAAGCCATTGATCAAGTGTTGGTTTCCAATTATTTGAATCATTACTGTTATTCTACAGACTCATTGTTGCTCAACCCATTTGGATATGAGAAGAATCAATTGCCCAGCTTTACGGCTGAGATTATTGAGGAGCGCATGAAGAACTTGGACGCAGATACTCCGTTTGATTTGGTGTACAACTCAGCCGTTCAAGGATTTATTGATTTGTATGCGGTGCGCAGAAAAGATGTGACCAGCAAGGTGATGGGAATGGCGCAATTGTATTTCCCAATGATTGAGGAAAAATTGACCAAGTTTAATATTCCCATTGAATTAAAATACTTGGCCATAGTAGAATCAGCCTTGAATCCAACAGCCATTTCACGTGTTGGCGCAGGCGGACTTTGGCAATTCATGCCCGGAACGGCCAAGCTTTATGGATTGGAAATTACCAGTTATCAAGATGATCGTTTTGATCCATATAAATCAACAGAAGCGGCCTGTAAATATTTGAAGTTCTTGTATGATACATTTGACGATTGGCAATTGGCATTAGCAGCCTACAACAGTGGTCCAGGAAATGTCAACAAGGCGATTAGAAGATCTGGAGGAAAGAAGGATTTTTGGAGCATAAAGCCCTATTTGCCCAAAGAAACGCAAGGTTATGTTCCTGCTTTTATCGCTGTGAATTATATCATGAACCACACTTCAGAATACAATTTGTATCCCAAGAAACCATTGATAACTTGTTATGAGGTGGATACGGTACATGTCAAGAGTAGATTGGATTTCGATGCTATGTCCAAGGTTTTGGGAATGAATGTGCAGGATGTAACTTATCTCAACGGCACATACAAGTTAAAAGAGATTCCTGATAATGGACAAAAGCATTATATCACCTTGCCAGTAAGTAAAGTGGGATTGTTTATTGCCAACGAGTCTTTGATTTATGCGCAAAGCGCCATTGCAGAAAAGCCAAAGGAAACAGTAGTGGCCAATAACAGCGATGCCATTGGAGGTGCAAAGAAGGTTACAGAGAAAGTGGTTTGGGAAGATTCTTGGAAAAAGCACAAGGTGACCAAAGGGCAAACCTTGGCGGTTGTTGCTAAGAAATACAACGTCACTACTAGTCAAATCAAGCAGTGGAATGGTTTAAAATCCAACAGCCTCAAGGCTGGTCAAGTATTGAAGATTAAAACAAGGGTCAAAAAGACCATCAGCATCACAGAAAGTGATCCTGTTGCTGCAGCTCAAAAGGCCATGGGAGCCGAGTCTGCTGCTGATTCAACGGAAGTGGCGCCAAAACCCAAACCCGCCCCAGCACCCAAGTCACAGGTATACACCGTGCGCAAGGGAGATACATTGAATTTGATAGCGCGCAAATATGGGGTGACCATTGCAGAGATGAAAAAATGGAATCCAAAGTTGACAGATCGCTTGCAAGTAGGACAAAAAATAACGATTAAAAAATAAAAAATGAAGGTAGAAAACGGAAAAGAAGTAAGCGTATCGTATCGCTTGTATTTGGATGGCTTTGATGGAGAGTTGTTTGAAGAAACACATGATGAAGAGCCCATGGCGTTTATGATAGGTTCCGGTGAAATGCTACCTGCATTTGAAGCGGCCATCATGGGTAAATCGGAAGGCGAGGAGTTTGAGCTACATATCCCATGTGACCAAGCTTATGGAACAGAGAAAGAAGAGTTTTATATGGAGTTTCCAAAGAGTGATTTCATTGGAGATGATGGGGAAATGGATGATGAATTGTTTGAGGTGGGTGAAGTTGTGCCAATGACAACGGATGAGGGAGAAGAAGTTTATGGTGTAGTGGTTGAGGTGAAACTCAACAGCTTAATCATCGATTTTAATCACCCTTTGGCTGATGAAGATTTGTATTTCAAGGGAAAAATTGAAAAGATTGCTTAATCGAATTATGAAATAATTATGCGCAGTATTCTCAAAACATCAGCCAGTAAGTCAGCATCCATTTCCACGTTCATTGGAACAACCATGGTTTTGGTTTTGGTGGCTTTATTGCTGGTGTTTTGGATATTGGGCTCAGCATTAACAGATCATTTTCATGATCAACTGGTGGCCCAGGTGATGTTTATCCCAGATGCTCAGGAGCCGGACTTGATGCTGTTTAAAAAACAGATAGAAGGCGAAGCTTATTGTGAATCCACACAATACATTTCAAGCGCAGATGCTGCGGAAATTATGAAAAAGGAGTTGGGCAATGATTTCGTGGCCGGGGTCTTAGGATACAATCCCCTACCAGCCTCCTTGGACGTTAGGATGAATCCAGACGCTGCAGACGTAGAGACATTGCGCAAGACTGCAGAAAATTGGAAGCGCAATCCTTTGGTGAAAGATGTCATTATTCAAGAAAGTCTGATTCAAAAAATCAATGAGAATATTGCCCATTGGAGTTTGATACTCATGATTATTGCGGGATTGTTGATGATGATATCCATTGTCCTCATCGTGAATACCGTTGAGCTCACCATTTTCTCTCAAAGATTTATCATCAGAAGTATGCAATTGGTTGGAGCTACAAAGTGGTTTATCATTAAGCCTTTTGTTTTGAAAAGCATGTGGCAGGGCTTTAGAGCAACGCTCATTGCGCTGCTTGTTATTTTTACAGGATTATTTTTTATTATGCAAGATTGGCCCGTGATTATTTCCGTATTAGTGGAAAAGGGTCGAATCTTTTGGGTAGTGCTCGGCACCGCTTTTGTGGGTCTAAGTGTTTCTACGTTGTCCACTTATTTCAGCGTTCGTAAGTTTGTTAAGCTGAGATACGAGGAGATGCACACCTAAAATTTCACAAAAAGAAAACACCATTTTGTTTCCGATTTAGGTCTTCCTTGCGTATGTTTGGCGCACTAAAAAATTTATATTAAAAAACAGCTATGAGTCAAGCGAAAAAAACACAAAGCGCAGAAAGTTCTTTTGATTTCTCTGCCATTTTTCCTTACATCGCCATTCCAGTGGCATTGATTGTTTCAGCGATCCTCTATGTAAATGTATTGGGAGATGCTGCAAACTTTGAGGGAGGGGATCCTGAAAAAGGACATCCATTGAACGTATTGGGAACCATTCACAAGGGAGGTTTCATCGTTCCTATCTTGATTACGGTTAACTTGGTTGTTGTTATTTTCTTTGTAGAGCGCATGATTAGCTTGACACAAGCTAAAGGAAAAGGTAGCGTGAGCAAGTTTGTTCGCAATGTTCGCTCATTGGTTGCTTCAGGTCAAGTAGACCAAGCAATGGCTGCTTGCGATAAGCAAAAAGGTTCTGTTGCTGCTGTAGTAAAAGCAGGTTTGATGAAATACAAGTCTGTAGAGGCTGATGCGTCTATGGATCGTGAAGCCAAAGTTACTGCTGTAAAGACTGAGTTGGATGAGGCTTCTTCATTGGAGTTGCCTATGTTGTCTAAGAACTTGGTTATCCTTTCTACTTGTGCTTCTTTGGGGGTATTGGTTGGATTGTTGGGAACAGTACGCGGTATGATTTCTTCTTTTGAAGCGATGGCAACTGCAGGAGCTCCAGACGCTACAGCATTGTCATTGGGTATCTCTGAGGCCTTGATCAATACCTTCTTGGGTATCTTGGGTTCTGCATTGGCGATTGTTCTTTTCAACTTCTTCAGCACACGTATCGATTCATTGACACACGCTATTGATGAGGCTGGTTTCAGCGTATCTCAAGCGGTAGCAGCTAAGAAATAATTCAATAAAGTAAGGTTTAATAATAAGGTTGCAGTTTATGCCAAAACCAAAAATGCCAAAAAGCGCCCCTAGCCTGGACATGACTCCCATGGTGGATTTGGGCTTCTTGTTGGTGACCTTCTTTATTCTTACCGCTAAGTTTAGGCCTAACGAGCCCGTATTGGTAGACACGCCGTCTTCTACATCAGAACTTTTGCTTCCAGAGAAAATCATGTTGGTAACCATTGACCAAGAAGGTCGTGTGTTCTTTGATATTCATGGAAAGGAAGTTCGCAAGGAAATGTTGAAAGGGATGATTGAAAGACACCCTGAACTCAAGGTTTCTGAGGAGCAGACTAAGCGCTTTTCTGTCATGGGTATGTTTGGAATGGACTTGGCAAATCTCTCTAATTACCTCAATGCAGACGAGTCCACTCGTGCTAAAATGGATCAATTGACAAAAGGAATTCCAACCGACTCATTAAAAAATGAATTGGCTGATTGGATTCAAGAAGGATATGAGGCCTTCATGATTGATGCGCAGAATAAAGGCATGAGTGTAGAAGATTTGCGTGGTGATGAGGGTTTGCGTTATGCCATCAAAGCAGACGGAAGCACCGATTATGAGAAGATTGAGAAGGTCATTGACATTTTCAGAGAGAAAAATATTTTTCAATTTAACATGGTAACCACGCTCGAGGCCGGAGTTGATATTGCGGCTGAAAGCGAGTAACAATAGTATTATGGCAGAAATAATACAAGGTGGTGGAAATGAAAAAGGCGGTAAAAAACGCCCCAAGAAAGGACATGTTCACATGGACATGACCCCAATGGTGGATTTGGCGTTTTTGTTATTGACCTTCTTCATCTTGGCCACTTCATTGAGCAAGCCTAAAACCTTGGAGATTATCTATCCCAAGGAAGTTAAGGACAATGACGAAAAAACAAAGTTGGCCGATGAGTTGGCAACTACTTTGTTGATCGGCGAAGGAGATGATCATGTTTTTGTTTATCATGGAAAGTTTGATCCAGACACAACGGTTCTTCAAAAGACTGACTTTTCCAAAGACGGTTTCAGAAAGGTTCTTTTGAATAAGAATAGATCCATCAATGAACGTGTTTTTGAGTTGCAAACAGAGTTGAATGCAAAGGGCCTTAGCAAAGAAGACTATGAAGCGCAATACAAAGATGCATACGGTAAAATTGTCAATGATGACAAAGCGCCATTTGTGATTGTTAAGACCATTGACAAGAGTAAATGGAGGAATGTTGTTAACGCAATGGATGAGTTGAACATTTGCAATGTGAGAAAACGTGCCATCTTGGACATGGATAAGCAAGAGCAAAATTCACTTGAAAAAAGAGTAGATGAACTGGGTTTGAAAAAAGCTTCAGAAAATTCGAACGAATAACGAAGTAATCGGTACAGACCTAAAAAACTGAGAATATGGATACAATACTAGCCCTCGGTCTCTTCGCTCTTGTTATAGTAGTGTTGAGCTTTGAATCTGGCTGGAACAGTTTGTTCAGCCGTGATCGCAATGACTTGGTGTTTGAGCACAAGAATCATTTGTATGGTGCCTACTCTATTCGTAAAAACTATGGAAAATACCTGGCGATTGCAGTATTTTCTACCATAGGATTTGCAACAGCAGTAGCCTTGTCTCCCAAGTTTTTAAGAGGTGATGGTGAAGGCGATGATGCGTTTGAGGTTGAGATGTCAGCAGAGATGATGACGCCTCCTCCAACGGATCCAAACGAACCCCCACCGCCACCCCCGCCACCACCGCCACCCCCACCCCCACCTAACAATCGTCAGATTCAATTTACCCCCATTGATGTAACCACAGAGGAAGTGGAGAACCCACCACCTGCGGATACGGATT
>CAZNVU010000111.1:0-7224 GCA_964576575.1 uncultured Chryseobacterium sp. | reverse complement strand
TCATTGTTACCATAAATCACATAATCAGGACTATCAATACTAACGTTCAACAAATGGGCAGACATGAGGAGCCAAACCAACCTAACGCTAATATTACTTCGCAAAAAAGACATGGAGCGAAAATACTTAAAACCAATTTGAACAACATGACAAAAAAAACAAAAAGGCTCCCGACTGGGAGCCTTTTTCTTAACATCAAAAAATCTTACGCTTGTAAAACAACCTGAATAGATAAATTCAATTTTACTTCATCACTGACTACAACTCCACCGGCTTCAGTGACTGCGTTCCATGTCAAGCCAAATTCACTTCGGCTTATTTTACCATTGATTTCAAAACCTGCCTTGGTTTGTCCATAAGGATCGACAACCGTTCCAGCATATTCAGCTTTCAAGGATATTGGTCGTTCAATGCCTCTGATGGTCATCACACCCGACAAAGTATAATCCCCACCTTCATTTTTATTCAACCCTTGAGAGACGAAACTTAAAGAGGGAAAAGAAGCAGCGTCAAAAAATTCTGGAGAAGCCAAATGCTCATCCCTTTGCGCATTTCCTGTATCGATAGAAGCGATATTAGCAGAGAATGAAATCTCCGCATCCGTAAAATCTGACTCATTGGCCAAAACCGTTGCTGAGGCATCTTGAAAAATACCCGATACATTTGAAATCATCATGTGTCTCACTTTGAACCCTACTTCACTGTGCGTAGGATCTAAAATCCATTTTTTCTTCATTTTATTTTCTATTTATTATTTTATGTTTTCTGAACTAACTAAATGGTCATCGGTACTTCCATCGCCAACAATGACGCATCCTGGCTTGCCGTAACTTCGAATAGCTCTTGACTCCAAGCCCCAAGACCATCTCTTTGGCTGAGTCTTTTTCCATTTATGGTTACCTCGCCACTGAGCAGGAAAAAGTACACTCCGTTTCCTTTCTTATTTATATAATAACTCAACGATTTTCCATTTTCCAAATCAGTCAAATGGAACCACGCATCTTGATGAATCCAAACGCCTTCGTCATCTGCGTTTGGAGAGAGGACTTGCTGCCATTGGTTCTTTCTGTCTTCAGCTTTTAGTGTTAATTGGTCGTAACGTGGCGTTACATTTTTCTTATTGGGAAAAATCCAAATTTGTAAAAAACGACAATCGTCCTTTGCATGGTTGTTGTGTTCACTGTGCTGAATTCCCGTACCTGCGCTCATCACTTGAATATCACCTTCTGCAATCACGGCTATATTGCCCATGCTGTCTTTGTGCTTTAGCGCACCTTGTAATGGTATACTGACAATCTCCATGTTGTCATGGGGATGTGTACCAAAACCGGTACCGCCCAAAATATGATCATCATTCAACACACGCAATACGCCAAAGTGCATTCGCTCCGGGTTATAATATTGTGCAAAACTGAAAGTGTGTCGGGTTTTAAGCCATCCGTGATCTGCTCCACCTCGAGAACTTGCGGGGTGAAAAATAAAATTATCTTCCATATCTTCTGATTTTGATGGTAAATGATTGAAACCAATGTTGGGATCAGCCAATTGGGGTGTAAGCGGTTTCAACTCGTCTATGTTATTTTGCAAAACCTTGGCGCCAGCGCCAGCTGCCACCAGCATCCCTGTACCGAGTAATCCTTTTTTTAAAAATGTATTGCGATCCATTTTGCTCTCTTTTACAATGCAAATTTGTACAGGTCATCAGAAAAAAGTACTTAATCTAGATTAAGAAATCACTTCTTTCCTCGAACCATTTCTGCTTTCATTTTTGATAGAAACTCAGGGGAAACGCCTATATATGAGGCAATGTATTTTTGTGAGACTTGATCCACCAAAGAAGGATACTTCAAACAAAACTGTTTGTACCGCTCCAATGCTGTAGATCCCATCACATTTTGCAAACGCTGCTGATGCGCCACCAAAGCGTTTTCTGTGATGATTCGAAAATAGGTTTGCATTTGAGGGATGGCCTCAAATAAATGCATTTGGCCATCTCGAGAGAGCAATAGTGCCTCGGTATTTTCCATGGCCTCTACTTTCCAAATAGAAGGTTGCTGTTTGATAAAACTTGACAAATCCGTGATCCACCAATCCGCTGGCGCAAATTGTAGCGTCCATTCGTGCCCCATTTCGTCCAACGCAAATACACGCATTAATCCATGGGCAACAAAAGCGACATCTTTGGCCACTCCTCCTTCCGGATACAACAGCTCCTTTTTCTTAAAACTTCTAATTGAAAAAAAAGAACAAAGCTGTTCTGCGTCGGATTGACTCAAAGCCACATGACGCCTAATGGTTTGGATCAGCAGTTGATTCATGCATTCTCCTCCAAATCTTCTTCATCAAACCAATCCATGAAACTGTCCATCTCACGGCGATCCTTTTTGGTAGGTCTTCCGGTTCCTCTCTCCCTGGTTAATTTCAATTGCTCTTGAAGCAAAAGCCATTTTCGTTTTTCCTCTTCAGTGGTTGTGTCTTGAATATAGGCACTGACCAACTTGGCTCCTTGACGGGCTTTGGGGAAAGCCAATACTTTGTATGAAAATACAACTGGACCTCTTTTGATTTGAATCTCTTCGCCAATCTTCAATTCTTTGGAAGGCTTTAATTCTTCATTTTTAGAAAGTACCTTGCCTAGCCTGACTTGCTCTGTAGCCAAGGATCTCGTTTTGAACAAACGAACACACCAAAGAAATTTATCAATCCGCATTACAACTCAACAATGATTCCGATGGCAGGTTGGGTAAAGCCATTGTTTTGCGGAATCACTTGAGGCAAATATCGTGAAGAATCATTGGGATCCACAATGGGGGTACCATCAGGTCTTCTTTGCACATCCAAAGCAGGCTTCACTTGGGTGACATAGCCGTATATATTTTGAATATCCAAGAAGGCATTCAATGACCATTTTTCAAAGAACCACTTTTTGTCGATTCGAATATCCAATTGATGGTAAATGCTGATGCGTTTTGAATTGACCAAATCCCAATTGGTCTGTGCAAATCCAAATTGATCCCAATAGAATCTTTGCATGGATGCGTCAACATTATCCGGTGTATAGGGCAATCCACCACTGAAAGCAAATCGACCACCAATCTCCCAGTTCTTGCCAAACTTCTTGCCGCCGGTCAAAGAAATGATATGACGACTGTCCCAACTAGATGGGGCAAATTGGCCATTGGCATTGGTGAACTCACTGCGCACCCAAGTGTATGCCAAGATACCATATGCATTGTTGAACAATTTTTGTTGGAACAACAACTCAGCGCCATATGCCCTTCCCAAACCGGTGCTGCTGATAAGTTCATTGCCCACCACACCAAAATCGGCTCCCAAGTTGGCCAAACTAACGCCTAAGTTTTGAGAAATCGGATAGCGGTCATAGCGCTTGTAGAAACCCTCCACTGTAATTACAGAATTCCTTTTTTGCCAATCATATTCTACACCTGCCACCCATTGCTTATTTTGAATGTATCGGATGTCTTTATTGGAATATTGGCCCACGTTATTCATGTATGCTAACGCTGTGTAGGCCGGCAGTTGGTAATAAATACCGGTATTGGCATTCAATGTCCATTGCGGAGCGAAGCTGTAGCGAAGACTAAAACGTGGGCTGAATTGCTCCAAAGGATTCTTCATGTTCTGTCCCCAGTTGTTACCATCTATTCTTGAACCATAAGACAATACCAGTTTATTCTCAAGCATCACCTTACTCACCTGTGCAAAACCACCATACTTGAAAAGTCCCGCCTTGGTATTGTTGATGAGGTTGACCAAAGAATCTTGAGCCAACAAGTACACCTGTGTAAAACTGTTGTTGCGGTATTGTGCCCATTCTCCTGCAATGCCGTAGCTTACCTTCCAACCTTTGTCTCCAAAAATTTTCCTTTCTACTCGAAACTTATTTTCTGATTCATTGGAACGGTAGTCATATTTTTTGGGCAGCGATTCGTCGTTGTTATAATGCTTGTAATTGTCGTTTTGCAATTGATTTCTAGACAACACTACTGTCCAATTGCCATTGTCCATCAAGTGGTCATATTTCACTCCAGTGGTATAGCTCCATTGCTCGAAGATGCCCAAATAATCCAGGATGTATTTATTCTCTAAAAAACTTTCGGAAGCAGTATCCTCAGCCGCTTTCAAATTCAATTCAAATTGATCATAAGCCCCAATGGCGATAAAAGTCAATTTGTTCTTTTTATCAATATCCCACTTCCACTTGGCATTGACATCATTGTATATCGGAAGAAATGGCAAACCCAAAATACTGAATAAACCCTGCAGATAACTTCTTCTTGCAGACAACACTAATCCTGAGTTCTTGCCCGTTGGTGTTTCCCAAGTGATACCCAAATCGCTGGTCCCCAAAACGGCGTTTACTGTCGCCTTGTCTCTGCGGGCTTCTTTGAAATCGAATTCAAAAACAGAACTCAATGCGTTGCCGCGCAAAGCGGGAAATGCGCCAGAATAGAATTGAACTTTGCTGATCAAATCAACATTGATCATCCCTACTGGGCCGCCGCTGGCACCTTGCGTTGCGAAGTGATTGATATTGGGTGTTTCAATGCCGTCGATGTAAAATCGATTTTCTGAAGAGGCCCCACCGCGTATGATAATGTCATTTCGGAAAGAGGGAATAGCCGCCACACCGGGAAGGCTACGTATGGCGCGGGAAATGTCACGGTTACCTCCCGGATTTCTTTTGATTTCATTGGCGCCAATGCTGCGAACAGAGATTGGAGATTCATCGCGATTGGTGATATTAGACCCAACGATTTCAAGAGTTTTACCTTCTTTCACCTCAGGACTGAGGGCAATATTTAAAAAAGCAGACCTAGCGTTGGTAACCTCAACTTCAAACTGAATAAATTTTCTGTAACCCAAAAAAGTACATTCGACATTGTATAACCCAGGCTTCAGGTTATTGATTTCGTAATAACCAGAATCATTGGAAAGAGCACCAAATGCAGTTCCTTGAATCGCTACAGGAGCAAACACTATGGGTTCTCCAGAGACCTCATCAGTCACCCTACCGAAAATTTTTCCTGACTGAGACAATCCGGTGAGAGAAGAAAAGATGAGAAAGATAAAAATCAAATTATTACGCATGTTAAATAAACAAAACTCTCTCTTATTTGTTCAAGATAGCTCCACAAAAAACAGCTGTTTCGAAGTCTACGTTGCTATCTTTGAGCCATGCAAAAGCACCTCGCTTTATTCTTGTGGATGTTTAAATTGGACATGAAAAGTCAGAATACCATCATGGGAGTTTTGGTGTTTGGTTTAAGTTCCATTTACTCAGCTTATCTCTTGAATGGGGATGTGAATGATGGAACATTTTTATTGAGTTATTGGTGCATAGCGGCTTTGTTTGCTGGGGTTCACACCATTCAAAAAGATCAGTTTAATAGTCACAACGGCAGTGGATCATTGTATTATCAGTTGACCTCACCTCGGCAATTTGCCACCGTTAAGTCCATTTACAACGGTTTGTTTTTGGCCATTTTGTTTTTGTTTCAATGGGGGATGTTGCTCTTTTATTTCGGAACGTCATGGACCAGCATCAACAACATGACCACGATGTTCTTTGCCATCTTCCTTATCGGCATGGCCATGGGAACGTCATTGAGCTTTGTCAATGGCATTGCTCAAAAAACCAATCAACCCGGTGGAATCACTGCCATATTGAGCTTTGCTGTGCTTATTCCTGTGTTGTATGCCGCGGTGGCATTGATGAAAAAAGAAGCCTTGGCCGATCAAGGTCAACAAGCACAATGGGGATGGCTGCTGATTGTCATGATGAATGTCTTGCCTTTTGGATTGTCAAACCTTTTGTATCCTTACCTTTGGAGAGATTAATGAGATGATGAAAAATTGGTGGAAATTTCTTGCAGTTATTCTGTTAACCTACGTAACTCTATTTAGCCTACTTACCCCGCTTGTACCTGGGGGATTAGTGGTGAACATTAACGTAATTAAAAAAGGTGAGAACAATATTGAGTTCACCGGATACAACACGCACTTTAACACGGATCAAGCCAACTTGCGTTGTTTTATATCCGTTGGCCAACAATGGATTGAAGGGAAAGTTACAACTATTGAATCAGACGCGAAGTTTCAGTTTAGTGTAAACTTACCTGATACATTACCATCCACACAAGTTGCCTTCTATGCCTACACGCCAACGGATGGTGCAGTTTACGTCTCAAGTGCTGTTGGATTTTCGGACATTGTCATTGATAGCAACACCAAATTACCTGAATTAAAAAATAAAGTCAGTAACGATGAGCATCAGCACTGGGGTTTTCCTTTTCAGCCTATACTTTTTGAAACCATTCGAAACTTGATGTTTCATGTACCCATGTGGTTCACGATGTTTTTCTTAATGGGTATTTCTTTGGTCGCCAGCTTTAAGGTGTTGAGTGGAAAATTGGAGCAAGATGTCATTGCTGTTTCTTCTGCAAAAGTTGGCCTTGTGTTTTGTGTATTGGGATTGATTACCGGATCCATTTGGGCCCGATTTACGTGGCTAACTTGGTGGACCAAAGACCCTCAGCTAAACGGCGCCATGATTGTTTTCATTGTTTACGCCGCATATCTATTGCTCAGAAATTCCATAGAAGACGAAAACAAACGCGCACGACTTTCGGCAGTTTTTAATGTCTTCGCATTTATTCTTATGTTGCTCCTATTAATGGTTATGCCACGCATGGCTGAAGATAGTTTGCATCCAGGAAAGAGTGGCAATCCCGCATTTAGCAAATACGATTTAGATTCCAGTTTGCGCGCTGTCTTTTATCCCGCTGTTATCGGTTGGGGTATGCTAGGATACTGGATTTACACGATACAAAAAAAATTAGAAACTCTCAAACAGGCTTCACATGTTGAATAAGATATTTTTCACTTTGGCTTTTATTGCGTCAGCGCAATTGGCATTTTCACAATCGGTTTTGGAAGAAACATTTTTTCAATCGGGAAAAATCAATGTTGTCATCGCTGTTATCCTTGTCATTTTATTGGGACTGTTTTTCTATTTGTTTCGATTAAATAAGAAAATTGACCAATTGAAAAAGTAAATCATGAAAAAAACAGAAATCATATTAGCCGTAATCATTGCCTTGGTGGCAGGGATTATTATCATGACTTTTAACGCCAGCAATGAATCTGTAACTTTTGCAGAAGCCTCAACTCAGCCAGACAAAAAGGTGAAAATTGTTGGCA
>CAZNVU010000110.1:0-7262 GCA_964576575.1 uncultured Chryseobacterium sp. | reverse complement strand
TCCATGAAAGACAAACTCAACATCAAAATCATTGAGCAATCTTATGATTTCCTGTTGAGCCCTAACACAATGCACAATAATTGGCTTCTTAATGTTCTCTGCCAATTCCAATTGCCATTTAAATGTCTCCAATTGCAAGTCCCAATCCACTTTACAATGCTTATCCAAACCACATTCTCCAATGGCCAAAACATTATCACGCTGCACAATATCTTGCAACCACTGCTTTTCTAATCTCAAAGAATCTGAATTGAGATACCAGGGATGCAAACCAACTGAACAAATCTTATCACTCGAAAACATATCAGCGCAATGAACATTAAACAATGACAAATCACCTTCATTTATAGCCTTATGGGTATGGATATCAATTCTCAAAAATTTCTTTTTTATTACCTTTCAAAAGTATTTCATTTGTGCTGTAATGAGGCGAGCCATTTCAAAAGAAAAAGATAAGGTCATTGATATCATTGTCAATGCTATTGAGATAAATCCAAAAATCCAATACTTATTGGGAGAAATCAAATTCCCTAAAAAAGTTCGAGCACTAGCCCAATTTATTTACTCCATTTCAGCACGTAGAAATGCCATTTACCTTTCCGAAGATGGCAATGGATTACTCATTTATATGCACAGTTCTGTTTGGAGAAAGAATTGGAGAGACTTCTGGGATCATTGCCAGATGATAGTGGGTGCATTTGAATGGAGTCGATTGGTGAAGATTCTAAAAATGGAAAAAGAGCTGGAAAGTCATAGGCCTATCAATGAAGAGTATCTTTATGTTTGGGTATTGGGAACCAAAATTGGACATCAAGGAGGAAATCAAGCAAGGGAACTGAGAGATGCATTGTTTTTAAAGTCAACTGAGATGAGGCTTCCCATTTATGCCGAAACAGCATTTGACCAAAATTTTATCGTTTATCAGCGTTTTGGCTTTGAGCCCTATCACACACAACATTATCCGGAAATTCCTTTAACGATTCGCTTTTTGAAGCGAGCATTGAACTGAGATTAATCACATTTTTTCAATTGACTAAACGTTCGATATTCGCTGCAGTAAAAAAAGCATACATGAGCGAATTCAATATACCACCCTGTCCAAAGTGTCAGTCCACATTCACCTACCCCAGTGATAACTTATTGGTTTGTCCTGAATGTTTTCACGAATGGAGTCCGGAGGAAGAAGCTGCAGAGGTGGCAGTGGCTGCAGCTTCCAGTCAAGTTGTTGATTCAAATGGAACACCCTTAATTGATGGTGATAGCATCATTGTTGTAAAAGATCTGCCTGTGAAGGGCGCTCCCAAGCCAGTGAAGGCTGGTACAAAAGTCAAAAACATCAGACTAGTGGATGGAGATCACAACATCGCTTGTAAGATTGATGGGTTTGGTTCGATGGGCTTGAAATCAGAGTTTGTTCGAAAAGCATAGTTCATTCGTGCGATGTGCTCACTACATCGATTATTCTAATCGTCTATAGCTTACTTATTCCGCTCATTTTTACTATTTGTTCAACTGATAATGGATTTGTTATTTTTGTGATTAAACGCATTAGTATTACATTAGCAAAAATTGATTTTTATCATGAGAAAACTCCTCATTCTATCCATTGTCATTTTCATTTCATGCGGAACTGAGAATAAGAAATCATATTTGATTAAAGATGTAATCTTGACAGCTGAAGGACCATTATTTGATGGCCCAAATACCCTCCAAGCCAATCATCTTATAGACCTCAATGCAATAGAAAGCGGTTTAAATGCCGAACAGATATCTGGTGTGAGAATTACCAAAGCCTCCATTTCTACTGAAGATTCAACTGGTTTTGATAAAGTAAGAAATTTTGTTTTGCAGTTAACTGCGGCTGACGCAAAAATGGAAAGGATTGCTGTCTTAAACCCTGTTCAGAAAGTAATCAAACAGGCAGAACTCAATGTATCCGCTGAAAGTGAACTAAAAGACAACTTTTCTCAGAAAGAGATTACGTTGATTTTAGATGCTGATCTAATAGGAGACATGGAAAGTAATTTGACTTACACTGGAAGTTTTGAATTTGAAATCACTTATAAAAAATAGTAAAATGAAAACAATTATTATCAGCTGTGCTTTGTGGTTCGTTCATTTGGTTGGTTCAGCGCAAGCAGACCAATTACTTGGTGTTTGGGAACCAAGCAACGGCAAGGCCAGGGTTAAAATTGAAAAAATCGGAGAAAAGTATTACGGGAAAATTGTTTGGTTAAAAGAACCCAATGACCCAAAAACTGGTCAGCCTAAGGTGGACAAAAATAATCCTGACGCTTCTCTTAGATCAGTGCCATTGAAGGGATATCGGATGCTTAAGGACTTCAAATTCTCGGGAAATAATCAATGGGAAAATGGAACAATTTACGATCCTGAAAATGGAAGTACCTACAAGTGTATCATCAAAATGACTGATAGTAATACACTTGATATTAGAGGATATATTGGTGTAGAGGCACTGGGCAGAACGGATGTATGGAAAAGATTAAAAACGGGTAAGTAATATCATAAAAATGCTGAACAAAACCACCCCGTTTTTCGTTTTGCTTTCTTTGTTATTCAGCACAAGTGCATACGGTCAAACAGATACATTGATTCAAGAGGCAGAGGAGGATTTCTCGATGTATGAGAACCTAAATTTTGCTGACGAAGGAGCTAAACGATTTTGCACACCAAAGGTTTTTGACCTCAGTCCATCTAAATTTATCTCATTGGGCTATGAATATCAAGGCGCTTTTGATATTGACTACGGAAATTGGTCCAACTCGTCTGGAAGCACCACTCAGAAAACCAGCAGATTTTCAGGAGCGGATGGGACCAGACTTTCTGCAAACATTCCTGTAATTGCCAAAACCAATGTTGTGCTGCAAGTTGGATTCAACTATTCCAGAACCAATTTCCACAGTTACGGAATTGATCAAAACCCCTTGGATGCATCGCTTAAAACCAACGGTCTAACCACAACCGGTTTGAACACTACTCTTTTCAAGCCATTTTCAGAGGATAAATTCATGATTTTTCAATCGTCAGGAGATTTGAATGGTGACTATACGATTAACAACCCATTGAATCCGAGATATACTAGAATTAGTTCTGCTGTTATTTTTGGTAAAAAAGTGAACGACCGAAAAATGATTGGCTTTGGTATCTCTAGAACATATCGCGTCGGTGAATTGAATTATATTCCGATCATGCTTTTGAATTGGACTGCACCGAGCAGAACATGGGGCGTTGAAATGATGGCACCAGCGAGAGTGAATATCAGAAAGACATTTTCTCCCCGTAGCATCCTACTTTTTGGCTATGAATTGGAAGGTAATTCTTATCGCCTAGTCTCAACTTATGGTAATGTTACGGTGGAATCAAGAAATATTGAACTCCGCAGAAGTGAATTAAAGTTTAGGGTCACTTGGGAAACATCACTGCAGCAATTTGTTTGGATGTCATTGCAATTTGGATACAGATATGGTTATAGTTTCAATCTTGACCAGTTTGCAGACGATAAAGAATTTTTCCGCGGATTTTTTGGAGATCAGGCCTACTTTCAAGAGAACAAATTGGGGGGGACATGGTACCTGCAATGGTCGATCAACCTAGTCAGTCCGTAACCGTGAAGTACAAACCTGTATTAAGCTATTGAATGGCAGTTCGAGGACCTTTGGTTTAGAATAGATTTCAACTAAAGCGTTTCTTTGACACAAACTTCATTATCATTGCTGAATAATGATGTGATATGAGCTAACCTATCTATCATTTTCAATTGAATCACAAAATAAACAATGATAATACAAACATCATGAACAAAGTATTGGTTATCCTCACCATCGACTTAGAAAATTTACCCAGCAATTTTCAGGAGATCCTACAACAGGAACGCGCGGTAGTAGCGCAATGGAAGCAAGAAGGATTTTTAGAACAACTGTATTTGCGTCCCACCAAGAACGGAGCCATCCTCATATTCAAAGACAAAACAGAAGAAGAGGTGCATCACCTCATGACTACCCTACCCTTTTATGCATTGAGAAAATCATTGGATGTGTTTCCGATGATTGCGGAGGGTTAGCTCACTTCCAATACAAAATGTAACCGAATTACATAAACCCAATAATAACAAGGGATATAGAAAAATGAACGCGTTTGAGGTACAAATAAGGTACAAATCTGTTCAAATATCCCAATAGAAAAAAATAGCAATAGATATCAATTTTGGATTATCGACTTACTTTTACTGCAATAACAATTGTATGAAAAAATTAATTGCTTTACCTTGTTTATTGCTTTGCGTTTTTAGCGCACTTGCCCAAAGTCCTCAAGCCATACCCTACCAAGCGGTTCTCAGGAATGCGGACGGAAGCGTGATTGCTAACCAAGCCGTTACCATTACGTTTACCATTCACAACAATGCAGTTGATGGAACAACAGAATACCAAGAAAATCACAGCACCACCAGCAATGCCTTGGGTTTAATCAACTTGAATGTTGGACAAGGTACTCCATCTGTTGGTCCTTTCAGTGCTATCAACTGGGGAAGCGGCACAAAATTCCTTCAAATAGCTATGAATAGCGGTAATGGAAACATTGACCTAGGAACGCAGCAGATGTTGAGTGTGCCTTATGCATTATTTGCAAATAATACATCCGTCTTCGTAAGCAGCACCGGAGATTCTCTGTCAATAGGAGGTCATAGTGTTATTGTTCCTGGAATAAGTCTTTTAAATAACCAAGGAACCGTAAATTCGAGTAGCCATACATGTGGTGCAATTAATGTTCATAATCCCAATTTAACTTATGGGAATGTGATAGACCAAGAAGGAAATTCATATAAAACCATTGTCATTGGGACTCAGGAGTGGATGGCTGAAAATCTAGTTGTTAGCATTTACAGAAATGGAGATATTATCAATTCAATTCAAAATCCAATTGGCGGTACTTGGCAATATCCAGGAAATACTCTTAATTATGCTTGTCCATATGGAAAACAATACAACTGGTTTGCCGTTTCAGATTTAAGAGAATTATGTCCTTTGGGTTGGCATGTTCCAAATGATAATGATTGGAGTATTCTTGAAAATTATGTCGCGAACAATGGAAATGCCCTTGCGAGTAATGGAGTGTCTGTTGCGGGCACAAGTTATTGGAACAATTCAAGCATGGACCCAAACAACTTGACAGGATTCTCGGCTTTACCCGGAGGGTTGGGGGATTATTATATAAGTGAAAGTTCTTGGTTTTGGAGTTTGACAGCCAATTCAAATAGCGAAAGTACTGGTTGGCTTATTGCATCTAATTTTTTTGGATCAGAGTACGGAATGAGTAAAACTGAATTTTTATCTGTACGATGTTTGAAAAATTAAACAAAAAATTCCACATGACTATAGGTCCAACAATATTTAAAACTAAATCAATACATTGCATTACAAAACGATACAATACCAATCAACAAAAACAATTAAACAGAAAATGTATATTAATCTGCTTTGTTTTGCTTAGAACTAAATCGATTTGCTCAAGTCATCTCACTTCCCGATACAAAACTTACTGAATATCGAATGCAAAATATCATCAGCTGATACTGCTCCGGTGATACTGGCCAGGTGATACAGGGTGTTGCGGATGTCAATGGCCAATAGGTCACTGGTGAGCTGGGCACTCATGCCGCGTTGCACTTCCTGCAAGGATTGCATCGCCTGTCCCAAAGCCTCATGGTGACGGGCATTGGTGACAATGGTGTCTTGACCTTGCAACTCTTCTTGAAAATGGGAACTGAGCTGGGTCTTCAATGTTTCTAATCCTTGCTTCTCTTTGGCGCTGATGCGCACCTGCGGACAGGCTTCCCAGACTATCTGGGTGTCGGCCTGATCTTGCTTGTTTATGACCAACAATACATTGGACTCTGGACGGCGCACTGCAGAAATCTGCTTCCACTCTTCTTCCATTTGTACTTTGGTACAACTGCCTCCATCGACCATCCACAAAATCATCTCGGCGTGGGATGCTTTCTCCCAACTGCGCTCGATACCCATACGCTCAATGGTATCCTGGGTCTCGCGGATGCCGGCTGTGTCAATCAACCGAAATTGTACTCCGCCCAAATGCAATATCTCTTCTACGGTATCGCGGGTGGTACCTGCTATGTCGCTGACAATGGCCCGCTCTTCATTCAACAAGGCATTCAACAGGGTGGACTTCCCGGCATTGGGTGCGCCAACAATGGCAGTAGGTATGCCGTGCTTAATGGCATTGCCCAAGCGAAAACTCTCGCGCAATCGAATAACGACCTTTTCTATTTCAGCCAACAATTTTTGCAAGGCACTTCTATCCGCAAACTCAACATCCTCTTCCGCAAAATCCAATTCCAATTCCAACAAAGACGCAAACTGGATCAACTTCTCTCGCAAGCCATCAATCTCTTGAGAGAATCCGCCACGCATCTGATGCACGGCTTGCTTGTGCGCTGCCGCACTCTCCGCCGCAATAACATCACCTACCGCTTCCGCACGACTCAAATCCAACTTGCCATTTAAATAGGCACGCATGGTATATTCTCCGGGTTGTGCCATACGACAACCCTGCTCTACCAAAACCTGCAACAATCGCTGTTGAATGAACCGTGAACCATGTACCGCTATCTCCACGACATCTTCGCCGGTAAAGCTGGCCGGACCTTGAAAGTAAGTCAACACGGCTTCGTCCAAAATCTGATCTCCATCCATGATTGCCCTGAATTGCGCAACACGAACTTTGGTTTCATTCAAAGGCTGACGTACTATTTTCTGAGAAATATTCAACGCATCCGGACCACTGATCCGCACCACAGCAATACCTCCAACACCCTGTGGTGTGGAGAGGGCGCAAATGGTTTCATGGGTTGATCTCATTCTGCAAAGATATCGCCTTACAGCAATGAATCTTCATTCATTTTATGTGACCATTTTATTGGGTTTTGACAGAAGTAATGGACGATCCCTTTCAATTCATCTTGATTTCTAATGACCCGATCATGATATCCCCTTTGCCAAAATTTAAAGGGGCCTGATTTCATTTGTAATTTACATAGGTGCTTCGCTGTTTGCTTTGGGGGGAATGTCAATTCGCTTGCGACCGGATCAGATACTTCGTGACTTGCATTCGGGGCGAATGTCAATTCGCTTGCGACCGGATCAGATACTTCGTGACTTGCGTTCAGGGCGAATGTCAATTCGCTTGCGACCGGATCAGATACTTCGTGACTTGCATTCGGGGCG
>CAZNVU010000109.1:0-7617 GCA_964576575.1 uncultured Chryseobacterium sp. | reverse complement strand
AACTGGGCCAGCCACAGCCGGAATCAAACTTGGTGTCCGATAAAAACAGTGGAGACTGACATCCCGCACACTTGTATATCCCTACTTCATGATGGTCCCAGAATGAACCCGAAAAAGCGCGCTCCGTGCCTTTTTCTCGCAGTATTCTGTATTGTTCAGGAGTCAATATTTTTTTCCAATCTTCTTCAGTCTTTTTCATGTTGTTGTTTTTTATTTCAACAGGTTTTTCAGTCACTTGTTGGGTTTGGTTTTGTGCATTGCATCCAAATTGAATGAGCAATAGCGTTGAAATTATAATTGTTCCTAGTTTCATTTTAATGCAACGGATTAGGATGGAAGATATTGAGCGGTGAGCGAACCTGACCCTTTCTTTTTGGCTTCTTTAACAGTCCCTTGATAGATCAGCTGTCCCCCTTTGTTTCCTCCTTCAGGTCCCAATTCAATGAGCCAATCTGCACAATTAATAACGTCAGTGTGGTGTTCTATTGTGACAATGGTGTGACCTTCTGCGAGCAGCGCTTCAAAGCTGTTCATGAGTTTAGCTACATCATGTGAATGCAGTCCGGTTGTAGGTTCATCAAAAAAGAACAATGTGGAATTTTGGTTTTTCTTGGATAGAAAGCTGGCCAATTTAATTCGCTGTGCCTCACCTCCGCTCAAAGTACTTGAGCTTTGACCAAGTCCTACATAGCCCATGCCCACCTCTTGGAGGGGCTTTAATTTCTGAATCAAGTTTTTGTGTATTCGAGATGTAGGGTGGTCAAAGAATACAACAGCTTCATCTACGGTCATGGCCAATACTTCAGCAATATTTTTGCCTTTGAATTCCACCTCAATAACTTCATCCTTGAATCTTTTCCCGTGGCATTGATCACAAACCAATTGAACGTCCGCCATGAATTGCATGGATACGGTTTGCATTCCTTCGCCTTGGCAGGCCTCACATCTTCCTCCTTCAACATTGAAAGAGAAATGTGATGCTGTTAGCCCTCTGGCAGTAGATGAGGGTTGAGATGCAAAAATGTCTCTTATTTCATCGTAAGCCTTTAGATAAGTAATGGGATTACTTCTAGAACTTCTGCCAATGGGATTTTGATCTACAAAAATGACTTGATCAATTCGTTTTAATGCACCTGAGAGTTGAGTGTATTTATTTGAGCCAGGTACTGGTTCTCCAACATGTTGTGCCAATGCAGGGTAGAGGATATCCCTGATCAAAGTTGATTTTCCACTGCCACTGACGCCAGCAATTGCTGTTAAACCGAATAAAGGAATTTTGATATCAATATGCTGCAAGTTGTTTTCATGTGCTCCCTCCAAAACGATAAAGTCTTTTCCCAATGGAATGAGATTTTTTCTTTGAATGGTGAGCATCTGATTCAGGTATTGCGCAGTGAGTGATTTTTTGTTTTTCAGCAGCTCTTTACCGTTGCCACTAAATACAACTTCACCACCTTTGAATCCTGCTTCAGGTCCCATGTCAATGATGTAGTCGGCTTGCATCATTATTTTTTCGTCATGTTCAACGACAATGACGGTGTTTCCCTGTTCTTTAAGTTGTTTGAGAACCTTGATGAGATTCTCAGTGTCTTTGGGATGCAAGCCTATACTGGGCTCATCTAAAATATAAATGGACCCCACCAATGAAGAACCTAGATTGGTAGCCAAATTGATGCGCTGACTTTCACCACCACTGAGCGAACTGGACAGTCGATTTAACGTCAAATATTCTAAACCAACATCCATCAAGAATTGAAGTCGGTTCTGAATTTCAGTCACCATTCTTTTTCCAATTTCCCAATCGTGCTTGCTCCAGGGAATGCCATCAAAAAATTGTTTGAGCACGTGTATGGGCATTTGAACCAATTCCATCAGATTCTTCTCGTGGATTTTTACATATCCAGCATCCTTTCTCAATCGGGTTCCTTCACATTCAGGACAACTTGTTTTGCCCCGATAACGGGAAAGCATGACACGGTATTGAATTTTATAGGCTTCACGTTCCAATGATTGGAAAAACTCATATATACCATGGAAATAGGACGTGCCATTCCAAAGCATATCCCACTCCTTTTTATCCAAATCTTTGTATGCTTTGTGTATTGGGAATTGCGCTTTTTTTGATCCAGCGATGAGTTGTTCTTTCCATTCACTCATTTTTTCACCTTTCCAACAAACAATGGCATCTTGGTATAAACTCAACCTTTTATCAGGCACTACCAAATTTTCATCTACGCCAATAATGCTCCCAAAACCGCCGCATTTTTTACAAGCTCCAATAGGGTTGTTGAATGAGAAGAAATTAACGCTTGGCATCTCAAAGCTTATCCCATCTTTTTCAAAGCGATTGGAGAAGTGGTGGTATTTGTTTTTGCTGTATTCGTAAACACTGAATTCACCTTCTCCTTCATTGAATGCGGACTCGATGGAATCCGCAATTCTGTTCCACTCTCCTGCGTCATCTTGGGCAACCACCCAGCGATCTATCATGAGATGTGTAGGGATTGCTTGACCCTCTTGCCATTCATCGATAGCAATCAATTCCTTACCATTCCAAACCCTAGAGAAACCTTTTTGTAGCAGTGCATTGGGATTCCATTGCTTGGAAAGGGATACCAATATCAAAATTCGTTCACCATCTTTTTTTTGAAGAAAATCAATGACCGTTGAGGTGGTGTCATGTTTAACTAGCTCACCTGAAATGGGAGAGAAAGTTTTACCGAGACGCGCAAACAGCAACTTTAAGTAGTCGTAAATCTCTGTGCTGGTTCCTATAGTAGAGCGTGAACTTTTTGATGTGACTTTTTGTTTAATGGCTATTGCAGGGCTGATACCCGTAATTCGATCCACATCTGGCTTGTCCAGTTTGCCAAGGAATTGACGGGCATATGCGCTCAAACTTTCAACGTAACGTCTCTGGCCCTCTGCGAACAAGGTGTCAAAGGCAAGGCTACTTTTTCCAGAACCACTGAGTCCTGTGATTACGGTGAGTGATCTCCTGGGAATTTCAACCGTAATGTTTTTGAGATTGTGCATTCTTGCACCTTCTATTTTTATGTTCTTGCCTTGCTTCATGGATAACCAAAGAACAAATTAACGACATGCAGGTTCAGTTTTTTTTATGTAATATTTTTTTTTACAAGAAAAGTTTGTATATTCGTGATTGTAATAACACACAGTAACACGCCTATCGAAGAGACCTCTACTTTTTAAAAATTTGTTTAACCCAAATAAAAAGGAGGTCATCATGTGTTACAATCAACAAACCCCAGATGAGTTATTGGTCAAAAATTACCTTCACGGTGATGAGGGAGCTTTTGCAGTTCTTTTAAAAAGGCACCAATCAAAGATTTTTGGAAAAGTGTTGTCCGTGGTAAGAGACCGTGCTTTAGCCCAGGACATTTTTCAAGATGCCTTGATGAAGGCTGTTTTTGCAATGAAGTCTGGCAGCTACAATGAGGAAGGAAAGTTTTTGCCTTGGGTAATGCGCATCGCTCACAATTTGTGCATTGATCATTTTAGAGCAAAGAAGAAAATGCCCATCAAGCGTGGGAACGATGAATACAATCCTTTGGATTTTGTTCGCGATCGTCACCTCAATGCGGAGCAGTCTGTCGTTAAAACAGAGGTCTTGGATGTAGCACGTAAGTTGCTAGCATACTTGCCCGATGATCAAAAAGAAATTGTCATGATGCGTGTTTATTTTGACATGAGTTTTAAAGAAATTGCTGATCAACTCAATATCAGTATCAACACAGCTTTGGGAAGAATGCGTTATGCCAAAATCAATCTCACCAAGGTGATCGACGAGCAGAATCTGGATTTAATTTTTGCAGAGGTTTAAGGTAGAAATATTTCTGCCATCATGCACCTTGCGCTGCCGCCGCCAATGGTTTCAATGGTGGGAATCGAAACAATTAAGGGCTCTAGGAATTTTTCCCAGGCCCTTTTTTGTTGGCTTGTGTAAGCTTTCCATGAGGTTTCGGATATTACGCCCAATGGAGCATTTTTTCCCTCTACTTCCAGAACATTGGCACCAAATTGATTCATCTGTTCGAGATTGATTTCAATCAATTCTATTTGATTTTGCTCGCACCAAAACTTTACTTTGTCGCTTTCTGATATGGCTTCTAAGCATGCGATCATCCAATGATTACCGATGGATAGTACAACATTGGTGTGGTAGATTTCTTTTCTATTGGCATCGAACGCATCCATAGGAATTACCTTGTGTGGGCTGTATTGGCAGAATTCATTCAACGCTTTTTCTTGCGAACGAATGCTCCTGCTCATGAATAGGGTTTCAGATGGATGATGAAAGATCATGCTTCCAGTGCCCTCTAGAAATTGACCTTGTTTTTCTAATTCACTCAAATCAATTATTTCATTGATTTGCAATCCATGATTTTGCAAAAGAAGATCATAGGCTATTTCTCTTTCCTGCCTTCTGTTTTCATTGGCCATGGGAAAGTAAAAGAAACGGCCATCATGGGTTGTGCTAAAAACATTATTGGGAAATACAGCATCAGGTGTTTTCTTTTGTCCATTGGCTACCAGCACCTCTGCACCTTTCAATGTAAGCTGATCTACAAACAAGTTGAATTCCTTTCTTGCTAGGTATTCACTTTCTTCGTTATTGAGAGACGTTTTTGTTTGGAAAGTATTGGATGCCGCAGTTTGAGCATTGTAGCAGAATCCAATGGGATCGGTCATCAGTAACTTTCGTGTTGTTTGTTTGCGGTTAATGGCCATGTACTGATGTATTTTAGTGGCGTGAAAATACAAAAGATCATTACCTCCGTTGTAATTGTTTCAATACTCTCGTTGATACTGGGGTGCGGGAATAGTTCAATTCCATTTTTTAAGAACAAGAAAGAGGGATATATCCGCTATGATGTTTCTTTCCCCAATGAAACAGGTTTGATGGCCCAATTCTATCCCAAAGAAATGATGTTTTATTTTAATGAAAACGAAGCCCATGCTGTATTGTCATCCGCTTACAATGTAGTGACAACGGATTTTTTCATTGGACAGAAAGATGAGTTTTTCTCTCATTATTTTAAGTCCTACGGCGATAAACAGGTCATACACATGCACCATCAAAACATTCATGATTGGTTGAAGCGGTATCCGGATGTGCGGTTAGAAAAGACCAATGAAACGTTAGAAATAGCAGGGTACAAATGTGAGAAGACCATTGCTCATTTTTTGATTGATAGTTTGCCAACCATTGAATTGTATTCTACAAAAGCATTTGGTCCAAAGGATAACAATTGGTGGAATAAATTTGAGGGTTTAGAAGGTGTGTTGATGGGATATGAGGTAAATCTTTATGGTAAACGAATGAAGCTCAGGGCTGCTGAAATTGTGTTTGAAAAGCAGGACCCGTCTGTTTTTGAGAGACCAGAAGGATACCGTTCTGTAAGTTTTGATGAGATGGACTCATCTTTGAAGGCGCTCACGAAGGTTTTTTCGAATTCTTAGTGAACGAAAAAAGTAGTTTCATGTACAGCATCAAAAAAGATGATGTTGTACTTAACAAAACTGCAATCAGATAGTCGCTATTTTCAGATAATAGGACAATCTACTTTTTTATTAGCAGGTATTTTCATAATGGATTGGCATGTCCATTTACCGCTTTTTTTATGGGCCATTTTTAGTAGCGCTGCTTTTCAAATGTTGGCTATTTCTTTTGGTTTAGCAGACGCGAATAGTTTAAGAAGTTCATTGATCACAGGTTTGGGATTGTCATTGTTACTGCGTGTCAATCATCCATTGATGATGGTGACCGCGGCAGCACTTGCCATAGGTCAGAAGTTTGTGTTTAAATACAAAGGATATCACTTTTGGAATCCAGCCAATTTTGGGATTGGGATCTTGGTTTTAATTAGCGATCAAGCATGGATTTCGCCTGCCCAATGGGATCATCATTTGTGGGTTGTGGGATTGATTGCACTTATGGGATTTTTTGTTTTGAAGACAGCTAATAGATGGGATACTGCATTGTTTTTTGGGACAACATTGGCTTTGCTTTGCTGGGTCAGGTTTTCTTGGTATTTGGGCTGGGACTGGAAAGTTTGGTGGCATCAATTCAATATGGGTTCATTCTGGTTGTACACGTTGTTCATGATTACTGATCCAATGACTACACCTCAGCGCAAGTGGATACGCCGATTATGGGCTGTAGTATTGGGTTTCGTAACTTTTTACCTTCAGCATTTTAAGTTCATTCCTACCGCTGCTGTTTGGTCACTTTTAATGATGACTCCTTTGGTCCCGTTTATCAATCATTTGTTTCCTGCTGAACGTTGGAGGTGGATGCCGAAAATATCAAAAAAATAAATCTTTTAAAATCAATTATTATGAAAACGAGAAGTCTTTTCTTTGTGGGCCTAATACTCATGGCCATTGATCAAGCAAGTGCCTTTTGTGGCTTTTATGTAGCCAAGGCAGATGCCACATTGTTCAACAACAAGAGCGAGGTGATCTTGGTTCGCGATGGTGAATACACCGTAATCACTATGGGAAGTGATTTTAAAGGTGATGTGAAGGATTTTGCTATGGTTGTTCCGGTTCCGGTTGTACTTGCGCGCCAAGATATTTCAATAGTGGATCGCGGAATATTTGATCGTTTGGATGCCTATTCTTCCCCCCGATTGGCCGAGTACTATGACTACAATCCTTGTCAACGTCCGATGATTGAGGAGAAGGATTTTGCTTATCCTACGTCTGACAATATGGATGAGTCCACAAATATGCGCGTGAAGGCATTGACTAAAAAAGAATACGGAGTGACCATTGAGGCGCAGTATACGGTTGGCGAGTACGACATCTTATTGCTATCTGCAACAGAGAGCAATGGACTTAAAAATTGGTTAACGGACAATGGCTACAAGATTCCTGCAAAAGCGGAAAGGGTATTGGCGCCATACATCAAAAGCAACATGAAATTCTTTGTCGTAAAAGTCAATTTAGAGGAAATGAAAAAAGCTGGTTTTGATCAGTTGCGTCCAATCCAAGTGCGATTTACGCATCCTAAATTCATGTTGCCATTGCGCTTGGGAATGGCCAACAGCGGAGGTTCACAGGATATGATTATCTATGCTTTTTCTCGAACGGGCAGAGTGGAATGCACCAATTACCGCACAGTGAAGTTGCCAACAGATAGAAATATTCCATTGACGGTGAAGCAGGACTTTGGTCCGTTCTACAAAAGATTGTTTGATCATCAATGGCAGAAGGAGGGAAAGAATGTTGTCTTTTTGGAGTATGCTTGGAACGTGACGCCCAGTTGGGGAGGTATGAAATGCGATCCTTGTGTTGGTCCTCCGCCCATTAATCAGGATTTTACAATGGCAGGTGTGAATGCAAATTGGAGTAATATCTTCTTTACGCGCATGCATGTGCGATATGATGAGGCCCATTTTCCTGCTGATTTGCAATTCCAAGTTACCCCCAATACGGAACATTACCAGGCGCGTTATTTTGTTACCAATCCCGCTCCGGTTTATGATGGTTTTGGTTGTCCCGAAGGGCAAGAGTACTTGATTTCTTTGCACAATAAAAGGAAATTAGAATTGGATGAGTATTACGCACTGTGCGGTTTAAGTCACCGCG
>CAZNVU010000108.1:4777-8209 GCA_964576575.1 uncultured Chryseobacterium sp. | reverse complement strand
ACAAATGCTCCATACAACAAAAAACGAATAACCTTTACGCATAAATTATAGGAATAAACAATGCGTTAAAATAGGAAATTTATGCCACCAACATGGAAGTCAATCTGCAACTTTTCTTTTATCAATACGCAACCCAAATGTCATTTATGTCGCTTTGTGGGAAAAGGATTGAATTCTTGAATGCAGGAACATGGAACATTTATTCTGGTCCAGATTTTAAAATGGTTCAATATGCTGTTGATGGTAAAATTGACAATGGCGATGTTGAGATTCATCTTCGCTCATCGGATTGGTTTGTACATAGTCACGATAATGATCCCGCCTTTGATCATGTATCCATTCATTTTGTGGCAGATTGTAATACAATCGTCAGGGATCACATGCTCCACATTCAAGCACCGGATGATTGGTCCAGTTTTCCGCTAGTGTCTGTCAATGTCCGGAATCCTCATACATTTGATCAAGATTATAAGTGCCGTCGTTTGCTCAATTGGTCAGATGTTTATGGTTGGGAAAATGCTGCTTTTATTCACCTGGCAAGGGCCTTGGGTAGACATGTGCAAGGAGATGCAATGGAGAAGCTGGCCATTCAACTCCTACCATTCATCCAGAAGCAAAACCTCGACGCAAAAGAACTGGCAATTCTCTTTCATGGTTGCGCAGGACAATTGAATGAGAACCTTGATTTACCTTTTTACGATTTATGGAAAAAAACTTTCCACAAATTCTGCCCCGTAGTATTACCCCTTTTACCATGGAACAACAAGGTTAATATTCCTTCTCGCCAATGGCTTAAGGTTTCACAATTGATTCACTTGCATCTTCTGATGAACGGCAATGGTTACGCTGTGCTGCTGAATCAACCTCATGTTTTAAAGGAATTGTTGGGCCAAATTCAAGGAATGTCTTATTGGGAATGCCACTACCGTTTTGGTCAAAAGTTACCCTACAAGTCAAAAATAAACTTGAGTGAACCCGCTCAAGAAGGCATTTTTATGAATACCATTCCCATATGGGAACTTGCTTTTAAAAAATAGTTGTTGCATCTTTGAGCAAATTGAATCTCATGTTGCAGAAAATTTCATCTTATTTCGAGAAATATGCCTTTGGGGTTTGTGCCTCCATCGCCCATAAAATGGGGGTGAGGGTCAAAAATGTCCGTTTGAGTTTTATCTACCTCAGCTTTCTAGCTGTTGGTTCTCCCGTAGGTTTGTATCTGGTATTGTTGTTTTGGAAAAGACACCAGGTGATATTCAAACCATGGCAATGGAAGAATAGATTGGTTGAATAAAAAAAGGGTTGTGTTAAATCACAACCCTTTTCTTTTATCCAGAATTTTACTTATTTCACAAAGGTTGATGTGAACTGTTTTCCGTTAAAGTTCATTGAAACGTGATAAACACCGTTGATCAAGCCCTGTGGAAGTGACACCAAAGTTTGTCCTTTAGAAATTGCCAAATCATCGTTGATCATTATTTTTTGTCCCAAAGCATTGCTGATTTGAATGGCTGCCATTCCTCCGATGTTCGATTGGATTTGAATTTGAGAGTGATCCATAGCCGGATTGGGGACTACCTGCATTTGTGCAATGTTGAGGCCATCATTTTCCATTACACCTACAGCCAAACTTTCATCAGAATTCAAGCGTACCATTGGTATTCCGTAAGTCCAACCCCATGAGGTTCCATCGTGAAACCATGATCCAGGCCAAGTATTGAATCCGGATACTGCAATGTCTGTCTCCGCAGTCGAAAGTACTGAAACCAAATATGTTTTTCCGGCTTCTAATGTTGCACCTCCAGTTGCTAGGATGGGTAAAGTGATGATTTTACTTTCACCCGCAATGTTATCATCTTCCGTAGTGACCGCATACTCAATGGTCTCAAATCCTGTATCAACCAATGCTGGAGCACCTGCAGCATCTACACCTTGAAACTCGTAAATTAATCCTTTGATTAAGCTCCCTTCTCCACCCGCAGCAAAGCGTAAGGCAACTTCAATGGCCCCAAACTGGTCTTCGGTTTGAATATCATACAAATTGGCAAACTCGTAGTTGGTGCTATTGCCATAAAACAATTGACAGATGCCATTATCACGTCCATAAACAAATTCAGTGATCTCCATGCTATTTACCGCCATGTCATTGGCTGGATTTTCATCCGCCAATGAATCAGAGATTGGGGTGGCTGTGATCATGATGTCTCCCAATTCTGTTGGCGTAAAGGTTGAAACAGCCACCAAAGTATCTTTACCCAAAGATGGGAGTATAGTGCTGCTGGAACTTCCAAAGTATTCCGCCAAGACCAAGTTTTGAGTTACAGAACATAGAACATTAACCGCTTCGGCCTCATTTACTCCGCCATTACCGATTACTGCTGTCACTTGAATAGGACTAACTTGGTTCAATGGAATTTGCTTATAGTCCAACAAACCGCCTTCAACAGTAGTGTTGTCCCAATTGCCAAAAACTACTTTATTCGCTACCAAATCATTGGCAATCATTTCTTGAACAACAATATTATCAACCGCAAATCCTGAAACCCACCCTCCGTTGTCTGACCACTGAAAGCGAATTTGAATATTGCTCATGTTATCAAACTGGAACAATGGAATGATGACACTTTGCCAAAACTGTTCGTCTACATTCAATGTTGTAGTGGTGTCATTTAATACAACTGGAACAACACTGAATGTTAGGCCTCCATCTGCGGATACAGCAACCTCAGCATCGCCTCCTCCAAAGTTTTGGTCGTGAAAAATATCAAAGTACAAGGCCATGTTGGTCAATCCAGTAAAGTCCAAGATTGGAGTCTCTAACCATGCAGCGGTTAAGTCACAGTCACATGGTTCAGGGTCATCATTGGCTGCCGCAAACTTATTGGCATCGGCCATGCTGATTTCAGGAACCGGCCAATAACCTCCAGTGTTGGCTGTTTCAGCATCAAAAATTTTAAATGCGGCAGTCTCTGTAATATCCGTATTATCTGTCACCATGTTGGTCATCCATGTATTGGGAATCGCAGCAGGCAATGCATCCATTACCCCTTCAAAGTTTTCTTGCAAGACAACAACGCGGTTGCCTGAAACTGTTGTGGGATGAAAGGATTGGCGCTGACTCATCATGGGGCTCATGTGCTCCTTCTTCATGATGTGTTTGTTTTGTCCAAAAGAGGAACCGCCAATAAATAGGGCACTTAAAACGAATAGAAATTTCTTCATGTTGTATTGTTTACTGGGTAAATATAATGTTTGGTCCATTCAAATGAAATATCACAGATATGATTTTCGACAGACTCTCGCTCTCACTCTCGCTCTCACTCTCGCTCTCACTCTCACTCTCGCTCTCGCTCTCGCTCTCGCTCTCACTCTCACTCTCGCTCTCACTCTCACTCTCACTCTCACTCTCACTCTCACTCTCACTCTCACTCTCAC
>CAZNVU010000108.1:0-4677 GCA_964576575.1 uncultured Chryseobacterium sp. | reverse complement strand
CACTCTCACTCTCACTCTCACTCTCACTCTCACTCTCACTCTCACTCTCACTCTCACTCTCGCTCTCACTCTCGCTCTCTTTATTGTTATGCATCCAAAAATGAAAAATCCCAACATTGTTGGGATGATCACATTTTATCTGGCGGAGACGGAGAGATTAGCTGCGCTTTTCTCTGATGGGGGGAGGCTTCAGAAGAAATGTGCTCACTCCGCTTCGCTACGTGATTTCCATTTTTGCGCTTGCTACTCTAACACCTTCGGCGTTATTTCAGCAAACTCCAAAAATGAAAAATCCCAACAGTTGTTGGGATAATCACATTTTTCTGGCGGAGACGGAGAGATTCGAACTCTCGATACGCTTTTGACGTATACACACTTTCCAGGCGTGCTCCTTCAACCACTCGGACACGTCTCCATTGAAGCGAGCGCAAAGATAATTAGCTTTCGTGCTTTGTATCAAAAAAAATAAGCCCCTATAAAGGAGCTTATCTTCAAGTAAGAAAGTCTTGTTTAGTTCTTAACGAATGCCTTCACTACGCGGCGATTTCCATTGCGCAAAGCCAATTCATATTGTCCATTGGTCAAATGAGCGATGTTCAATGTTGGATTCATCGAATTGATTAATTTTTCTGAATGAACCAATTTGCCATCTGTACTGAAAATCTCCAATTGCGTTTCACCCAAAAATCCCAATGCTGCCAAAGACAAAGTCAAGCTTTCGTTCGTAGGGTTGGGGTATACCATCCAATCAAAGTTTTGAGCGGATTGCTCATTAACACTACTGGTCATTGTCATGCGCAAGTTGTCAAAGCTGCAATTGTTGCCTTCACTTCCAAATGTAGCAATGACGATAGTACATGAGTCCGGCGTTAAATCAGAATAGTAATTCAAGGGCATTGAAAAACTAGTCCAATCTGAGGTACCACCAAGAGAAATCATTCCAGCATCTGCTATGACGTCTTGTGTCATGGTCACCGGATTCCATCTGGTCAGACTTAAAAAAGCCAAGGCTGTATCGGAGTTTATGATCTCATCATGATTGTAAACACCCTCAAAAAAGTTAGGGCGTGAAGTGGTGGCAAAACCACCTGTTCCGGTTCCTGTCATCAAATCCATTTCTCCTGTAGTGGCCAATCCCGGTATAACACCAAACAATAAACTATTGCGAACACTAATGTTGATGCATGAACTTCCCTCTGGTGCAGGTGTTTCTTGAACAGCAGGTGCCTCTATGAATAAAAATGAAGCTAACGAATTGAATGTAGTCCATTCCGCAGGCTCTCCGCCTGCCCATGTTTCAAAATTTCCGTTGGGAATAACTTGTGACTGTCCAATAAAGGCAACACAAATCATGGATAAAGTGCATAAAGTTTTTTTCATATTCTTGTTTTGTTTGTAGCGAAAATAATATGAGTGTTGCTTAGTTCAAGTTAAAAATTCAATTTTAACCTGTCATCCCTTCGCATTTTAAGTTTATTTTTGTGACAATGTCCATTGTAACTTTTACCACCGATTATGGGAACCGTGATTATCATCTGGCGCTCGCTAAGGCCCAATTGATCAACTACGCGCCAACTTCCATCATCGTGGACATTGCCAATTCCGTAAATCATTTTGATCTGATTGATGAAGCCTACCTCATGCGTTCATGCTGGAAGTCTTTCCCCATGGGCACCGTGCATGTATTGGGTGTGAAATCCAAATTGGAGAAGATGCCGCTCATTGCTGTAAAAGACAACCAATATTTTATAACCGCAGACAATGGCGTTATTCACTTCATCTTTGATCAAGAAGTAGATGAATTGTACCGTGTTAATCTGCCCATTCAAGACAATGATGTGAAGTTTCCGCTTGGAGGAATATTCATGCTAATTGCAGCGCATTTGGCCAAAGGCGGCACACCGCAAATGATTGCCCAAGAAGAAAAGGACTACAAGAAGGTATTCTTCCCCAAACCGCAAATTGAGGATGGCGGAATACGCTGCCAGGTCATACACATTGACGACTTTGGCAACATTGTACTCAATTTTACCCGAGACATGTTTGACTATTACATCGGTAAACGCAATTTTTCCATTCTCGCACGTTCAACCCAAAAGGCAGGACTCAGAACCATAATCAATGATTTTTCACCAGATGATTTAGCAGATGGAATTCCTTTTGCGGTATGGGGTGTCAATGACTTTCTGCATATCGCCATGAAAAATACCACACCTCAGTTGGGTGGAGGCGCAGCACGCTTACTCGGTTACCAAAAAATGTCCAATCTATTTATTGAGCTCAATGATTAAGCGAATTGTGCGAATGACCTTTCAGGAAGATAAAACCCAAGCTTTTGAAGAGCTTTTCCTGGCAACGCGTGAGAAAATCAAAGCCACTCCTGGTTGTTTGCATTTGGAATGGTGGCAAGATTTGGGTGAGAAAAACGTCTACTATACATTCTCCCATTGGGAAAGTGAAGCCCATTTGGCTCATTATAAAAATACCGAAACCTTTAAATGGGTTTGGCCCAAAACCAAAGCTATGTTTGCAGCACCACCCCAAGCGTGGTCCGTTATTCAAAAAGAAGAAGCATGAAGAGTTTATTTGTAAAAGAATTAAGAAGTTTTCTCAGTTCACTGATCGGGTATGTCGTCATGGCGGTTTTCCTTTTGATGACAGGTCTTTTCCTCTGGGTTTTTCCGGGTGAAACCAACATCTTGGACATGGGATTTGCCAGTTTGGATGGGTTGTTTTTTATTACACCTTGGGTGTTTATATTCTTGATTCCTGCCATCACCATGCGCTCTTTTGCAGAAGAGAAAAGAACGGGTACCATTGAGTTATTGCTCACCAAGCCCTTATCAGAGTGGAACATTGTCTTGGCCAAATACTTGGCAGGTTTAGCATTGGTGGCGGTGGCCTTGTTACCTACATTGGTGTATTACATTACAGTCTACCGTTTGGGTAGTCCAGTGGGCAATATTGATTCAGGAGCAACTTGGGGATCTTTTTTGGGATTGTTCTTTTTGGCCAGTGCCTATGTCTCCATCGGTTTATTCTGTTCTTCGATCACGGACAATCAAATTGTGGCTTTTCTCTTGGCGGCCTTACTGATTTTCATCGTGTACAGCGGTTTTCAGTCATTGGCCAGTTTTGATATCCTGGGAAGTTTGGATACTGTATTCAGTTCTATCGGCATGCAAAGCCACTTCAATTCACTAGGCCGTGGGGTAGTGGACTCCAGAGATGTCATTTACTTTGTTATTCTCACCGCACTATTTTTGATGCTGACAAGACTCGTCTTGCTCAGCCGCAAGTGGTAATCATTTTCTTTTTGAAGTCTGGGAGAGGTGATGAATAATCACCCCAAAAATCATCACCAATTCTATAAGGACAATGAACTTTGGAAAAGTGGGTGTTGCGATGGAGTAAGTGATGGTGATAAATACCAATCCAATAATGAAGTTGAGTCTTCTGATTAATCTGCTTGAAAGGCTGTATTGCTCAGACCTGTTCGCATCAGTAATCGCCACCATATAATTGTGTTTTTCAGGATGATTCCCGATCCAAAGCAACAGAATACTCACCACTAGTTGAATGACCAATGGGATGAAAATGGTCGATTTATCTCCGTATCCATCCACTTCACCTTTGATATTAAAATGCGAGGGAATGATGTCTGGTAAATGGGGATAAATGGTAGCCACCAAAATCACATTTCCCAAAAACAATACAACAGGAAGGAAGGAGAAAAATTTCTTCATACATCAAAACTAATGATTAGTTTGATGTTAACCAAGTGGAAACATCTTTCAATTCTTCGCGTTCATTACGAAAATCATTGCGTCCATTGCGTTAAATTCTTCCAGTAAAAGCAATACACACGAATAGATGAATTTTGATATTAACCCGAATCAAGGTTTTTCTCCAATAAAATTTCCAGGAGGGTTGTATTGACAGACAACATAGGTTCCATGACTGGATTGAGCTACGCCGCAACCCACTTCGGTGGTATTGTGCCAAATCATCTGGGTATAATGTCCAAAATCTTGGTAGTTGGTATTGGAAATTTTGGTGCCTGGACGATATAATGATTTTTCAGATCCCCATGAATCTGTGGCATCAGAGGGAGTGAAAGTTTGACCGGAGAACCAATATAAATTTTCCCCAAGCCCAGTATTCGAGTGTTGAAGTCTCCCCATCGAAGCCAATTTTTTAGCATAATCTTCGGCTTTTTTCTGAATGGCATTGTTCCACTTCAACGGTGCCGCCTGAACCTCCGTTCTCCAAACATTGTGCGCTGCAACAAACGCATCGATATCGCTCTGGCTCAACGCCACCACCTTTTGTCCTGTTGCATTCAAACACAACAACATCATTATGCCCAAAAATACTTTCATGATTGAGTAACAAAAATAATCGGGAAATGTTGTACAGATTTGTATCAAATCAAGCTAAATCAAACATTGATAGAAATATTGTCTCCTCCTGTCGCGAAGCGATCCCGACAGCGAAGCTCGTCGGGACAAGGTGGTCTTTTCAGCGTGAGAAACAGAAATAGAATGAGAGAGCTGTCGCCCAAACAGCGAAGCTCGTCAGGGCGGAAGCGAGGATAAGTGAAAATTTCGATTGGGTAACATCATGCGGAAAGCGCTTGTCGTTACGAGCGAAGCGAAACTTTCCGCATGATGTCCA
>CAZNVU010000107.1:0-8348 GCA_964576575.1 uncultured Chryseobacterium sp. | reverse complement strand
TTGTTCGCGATCTGCACTTGTTTTAATGGATGGATTCCATTTGATGCTTGCGCCCAAGCGATCATAGTCCTGATCACAAAACAATAAATTTTGAACACAAACTTCAGCGGTAATTCTCTTTTCTTGAAGCGGCAAAGTATTGTCTAGCAATTTTGTTTCTACACCCGAAGTGACATGCAGCAAATGAAAACGACCATTGGTACTTTTTGCCAAATCAACACATCGCTTGGAAGCATTGTAACATGCTTCATCACTCCTTATTTTTCCATGCAAATGAAATGGTATATTTTCACCATATACCTCCTGTGCCTTCAGAATGTTCTCCTCTATCAATCCTTCGTCCTCACAATGCAGGGCGATGATGGTATCCGGAAATTTCAAGAAGAGCTTTTCCAAAATTTCGGGGAATTGAGCTAATAAATTTCCTTTACCTGAAAAATAAAGACCATCATCCGTCAGGGCCAACATTTCCTTAACATCATCACCACTTATTTGCTCCCAATTCTGCTGATTAATACCCAACAAAAAACCAAAATTCACAAGTGATTTCTGGCTGGCCAATCTGTACTTTTCGCGCCAATCTTCTATTGTCAATGTATTGGGAATTGTATTAGGCATATCAATAAAAGATGTAACGCCACCGGCTGCTGCAGCCCTTGACTCACTCACTAAATCACCTTTATGCGTCAATCCGGGGTCACGGAAATGGACTTGACAATCAATAACGCCAGGCAAAAGAAATAGCCCATTCCCATCAATTACAGTGTCCACACCTAGCTCTGAAATTCCAGACTTAAAAGTCAAGATTCTCTCGCCATCAATCAAGACATCACCATTTACAATATTGTTATCTGAAACAACTTGTACATTTCTTATCAATGTTTTCATATTCACTAAGGGTTACAAAAATCACAAAACATAGGTTCTTCAAAAAATCTGTTATTGGGATTGCGCAATTCAGTTTCAAAACCACAATCTGAGCACTTGGTCAACTTACTCAATACCGAGTTAGTTGGATTACCGCACGCTTCACAGGGTAGCCCAGCTTTAAATGACACATCACCAAAACCTGGCTTAGCGCATTGGGGACATGTGGACAATACCTTTTCAATCAATTTCAAACACAATTCAGAAATGACTTTTAATCGTGTGGGATTATTCATGGCCCTCATGTCTGTTTCCGCATGCACTTCCAATGAAATATCCATCAGACTCTCAAATGCATTTCGTAAACTGTCTTCATCTTGGATTCCTTTGATATAGTGATCATCACCCATTCTGTCTTTAGCTTTGAGAATCAAGGCATGCGATGGAAACTTCACTTTCTTTCCAAATTCCAACAATTCACTCCATTCACTCACCACAGTATGATTAAAGTTGGTCTCTAATGTGGTGGTTTTCTCAACAATTTCTAAGTTGTTGAGCCTATCTATCAATATAATGAACTCCTCATGTGCATTGGACCATAAAAAAGAAGGGTGTGGCCCGAAGGAAGCCTCCGTAGCCACACCTAAATCAAATCCATGAAGATCCATACCGAAAAGACACTTCTCCTTTAGCGCAGAAATTGCATCCATGCGACGCTCTACATCTCCGGCAAAAGTTCCAAACTGATCTGTGTCTATCTCTAAATCATGAACAACATTGACTCCAAATGCGGATTCAAGCGATTTCGCCATTGATTGATGCTTTCCATGCTTTGATGATATCAACAAAGAGCGCCCTTTAAACAAATCAATGACACCGTTCATTTTTAAACATTCAATCCCATCGACATTTCAAAACTTGAAAATTCATGTGAAAGAATTTCATTGGTAATTGCACTGCACTCAGATCTCAATCTTTTTATGCGCTGCTCTACCATTTTGATATCCTCTTCAGTATCATCCACTGAAATTCTTGACTCTTCAAACATTATCATCACATTAAAATGTTGACGAACAAGATCTAAAGCCAAGTTTTTATCATGAACATGCGATGTTACAGGATTCTTTACCATTGTTTTCATTTATTGACCCTGACCCAAAGAATAGGAATGAACACCATCAAAAGTGTACAAGTTCTCTGTTTTTACCACATCTATGCTGAGCTGCGAGGCTTGTTGTAAAAGTTGAACAATGGCATCTTTTGACATACCTGTTAAATCAGGATTCTGAAAACGACAACGCCAATGATCTGTGCAAAAAGTCTCTGAAAACCCATCAGGCCAAACTTTAATACCACGATTGGTGATCATCTTCAGTTTAACACCATCACTACTCATTTGCTTAACCACTGCAGCCAGCTCATCAGGATTGCTTCCATGCCAATGCACAAATAGGTCTACACCAACCAGCTCTTTAACCTTTGGAGCTTTGCGGACATATGAAGGCAAGTTAAATTTAGCATTTGGATTATACTCTACTGACTTCAGGTTCAACGGCTTCTTACCCAAATTGGCAATCACCGCATCCGCAAATTCCGTTGTAGATACTTTCCTAGTGCTTGTTCCTTCCTTGAACAAATCGTAGGTGTGAATACCCTGCTCTAAAGTAAGCAACCAAGCATTCTGGATTTTTTCCGCCACTTCTGTTTGACCCAAATGATTCAACATCAAAATTGCACCTTGCAAAAGTCCAGATGGATTGGCAACATTCTGCCCCGCTCTTCTTGGAGCGCTGCCGTGAATGGCTTCAAACATAGCACAAGTTTCACCAATATTGGACGACCCCGCAAGTCCCACTGAGCCCGTAATCTGAGCAGCAACGTCAGACAATACATCACCATAAAGATTAGGCATAACAATCACATCAAAATACTCTGGTGTGTCCGCTAACTTGGCGGCGCCTATATCGATAATCCAATGCTCATTCTCTATTTCTGGATATTCCAATGCAATCTCATCAAATACTTTATGAAACAATCCGTCTGACTGCTTCATGATATTGTCTTTGGTGAAGCAAGTCACTTTTTTACGATTCATTTGCTTGGCGTACTCAAAAGCATATCTCACAATCTTCTCACAACCTGGCCTGCTTATTAACTTGAGGCATTGAACCACCTCATCTGTTTGTTGGTGCTCAATACCTGCATACAAATCCTCTTCATTTTCCCTGATGATAACAACATCCATTACAGGGTGCTTGGTTTGAACATAAGGATGCAAGCTAAAACAAGGACGAATATTAGCATAAAGACCAAGAAACTTTCTTGTTGTCACATTCAAACTTTTGTAACCTCCGCCTTGAGGGGTTGTTATTGGGGCCTTCAAAAAAACTTTATTTCTTCTGATGATATCCCATGATTCATTGCTAATTCCAGCAGCGTTTCCTGAGAGGTATACCTTCTCACCAACTTGAATTTCATCATATTCTAATTGAGCACCAGCTGCATTTAAAATAGCTAGTGTAGCGTCCATAATCTCTGGACCTATACCATCACCTTTGGCAATTGTTATTCTTGATTTCATATTGTTTGTTTATGTGTTTTCTACTATGAACATATATATCGGCATACCAACCGTTAAATTGATTGGAAAAGTAATACCCAAAGCCATTGGTACATACAAGCCTGGATCTGCCTTGGGCGCTGCCAGACGCATGGCTGCAGGAACCGCAATATAAGATGCGCTAGCAGACAGCACTCCAAAGACGAAACGATTGGCAACATCCGCCGTTACAAATTGGCTGAAAAAAGCACCCAATGCGCCATTCACTAAAGGAACGATTACTCCAAACACTGTTAACCATCCGCCATACTTTTTAAAGGCTGAAAATCTGCGGGCTGTCACCATTCCCATCTCCAATAAAAACAAAGCCAAAAAGCCTTTAAAAATATCGGTTGTAAAAGGTTTGATACCCTCCGCTTGTCTTTCATCAGCGACAAAACCAATGATAAGGCTACCTAAAATAAGCAAGACACTACCGTTGGTAAATGAGTGACGCACAACGTTTCCAATGGACAACTCTTTGGATTTTTCCACACCATATATGGTTAAGAGAGCAACACCAACCATAATAGCCGGAGATTCCATCAATGCCATTACTGCAACCATGTGACCTCCACTCTTCAATTGGTGAAACTCTAAAACAGACATTGCTGCAACAAAAGTAACAGCACTAACTGACCCATACGCAGCCGCAACAGCTGCAGCATTCTGGACATCCAACTTCAGCCTAAGCAGATAAAATGTATACAATGGAATCAGCGTTGACAAGGCGATACCTAGCAACAAAGACAAAAGCACTTCCTGATTGATGTCCTCGTGAGCGAGTTCTTGTCCACCTTTAAATCCAATGGCAAACAACAAATAAAGTGAAATAAACTTGCTTGAAGATGCCGGAATCTCAAGATCACTCTTTAACATGACCGCTATCACACCTAAAAGAAAAAACAAGATGGTGGGATTGCTTAAGTTAAATAACATCTCTTGAAAACCCATATCACTTCCCCTTTAATTGTAAAACCAATAACAATCCAACAACACCTAGGCTTTGAAAGAACATTGCGTTCACAGCATTCATCTCAAAGCATCCAAAACCAAAAAACAATGCACTTAGAACTAGCAAAGCACTCATAGAACCACTGACAAGCATTCTTCTAATCATTTGGCAAAATTGAACAAAACCTTTTTATTCTTTTTATTTATATTTGTTATTTCATATATATATTTTAATAATGAATTTCACCCTTCAACAACTCCTCATTTTCAATACGCTGGTGCAAACAAACAGCGTTACGAAAACGGCGGAAAAACTTCACCTTACACAGCCAGCTGTATCCATTCAGTTGAGAAACATACAGCGTTTATTTGATCAACCCATATTTGAGTCTATTGGGAAAAAGATATACATCACTCCGTTTGGAGAACAAATCAACCAAAATATCCTATCTATCATAAAAGAAGCTGAAAACATCAATCAATTAACGCAGAGCAACAAGGGCATAGTTCAAGGTCAAATAAAAATTGCTGTTGTCTCTACTGGTAAATATGTAATGCCTTACTTCATCAGTGATTACCTTCAAGAAAACCCACTGGTTGAATTACAAATGGATGTGTCCAATAAGCAACAAGTGCTAGACAATTTAAAAAACAACGAGGTTGACTTCGCGCTAATCTCTATTATTCCTGACAACATCAATTTAAAAAAAATTGATTTAATCGACAACAAACTATACATGATTGGAAAAGGAAAAGTTCAAAAAACAAAAAAAAACTCCCCGCTAAAACTTGGAGAGTGCACCCCACTCATTTACAGAGAAAAAGGGTCTGGCACAAGACAAACCATGGAGAAGTTTATTGAGCGAAAGAAAATTAAGGCCATTAAACCGTTTGAACTAACCTCCAATGAAGCTGTGAAGCAGGCTTTGCTCGCGGGAATGGGCTACTCTATCATGCCCTTGATAGGACTTAAAAATGAAATTGTCAATCATCAACTGGAAATCATTCCGATACCCGGTCTACCCATTCGGACTATTTGGCGCTTGGTCTGGCTCAGTGAAAAAAAGAATTCACATCTCGCGGAACATTACTTGGAACACCTCAAAAGTAACAAAACCCATATACTGGAAAAACACTTTTCTTGGTATTTAGAAGCTGCTCGAGATTAAGCAACATGGATACAACGTTTGTGGCAGAGATTGCTGCTTAAATCATACACATAAATCTCAACATACAACGCTCCATTCTTTACAAACAACACGTCAACATTCAAATGCAGAGGATACTGTACATCTTCAAACAAACTAAAATCTACTACTTTGGACTTGGCCTTGGGTGATAGATCAAAATCATTTCTTTTAGTGACTTTGGATTGAACGTGATCCAAAACCGCCTTCAGATCAGGCAATGAAACCTTGGCCGTCTGACAGGCGCAATCATCATCATTGCTTCTGACAGTAATCTCAGCAGTGAATTCATCCCACTCCTCGTTACAAATATGTATAAATTGATCTTTTTTCTTCATGTTTAAGGCAAAATACCTTATGCAATGATGCGACCAAAGCTAACAATAAAACGATAACAAATGTTTAGAGCGTTATTTTTGGTTCTTCAACCTGCTCAAATGAACGGAAGAAATTCCCAAATAAGAGGCAATCATGTGCTGAGGAACCCTTGAAAGAATCTCAGGAAAAATAAGCTCTATGCCATTATATCGTTGCAGTGGCGTCAATGAATAAAGACTCTTGATTCTATCATCGTGAAAAGTAAAATACAGTTCCGCCAACAAGCGACCCAACTTTTGACCTTCCTTGAGATTCAAGTAAGCCCAGTCTATGGACGTTCGTGGCACAACAAATAATTCACTATCCTCCAATGCTTGAATGGAATATGACCCGGGAAGCTTTCTGAGATAACTCGCATAATCCGTAATAAACTGTCCTTCCATGGAAAAGTGTATGGTATTCTCCACCCCTTTTGCATCTTCAATAACTACTCTTAAGATACCCCTATTTACAAAATAGACTTCGTTAGGTACCTGACCAGCATTGAAGACGTAATCCATTTTCTTTACATGTCTTTTTGACAATTGAGCTGAAAACGCATTCCACTCATCAGTTGAAAGTGAAATCAATTCTTGTGACATTAATTTCAAGAGGTCAAACATTTCTCAAGTATTATTTGACAAAATTACATCTTACAAGATTGAACAAAAAAAATCCTTTCTAATGCTACTCAATTGAACCAATAACACCAATTACTTTTCCCCATTCAAATCTATCTCCTGCAATCTTTCCCATTAAGACTTTTCCCATTGGAGACGCTGGTCCAATAACATACACTTCTTTACCCTCCACTTCAAGCTTTCCATAACCTGTTATCATATAATACAATCCCGTGGTAGTTTCTACCAAACTCCCCATTACAACTCGTTGATCTAAGATTACATTTTCAGGACCCCACCGAACAACTTCTTCCACTTGTCTTTTCAACTCCTCCAATTGCTTTCCCAATTGTTCCATCTCCAAGTGAACCATCGCAGCCCCCGTCTCATGCTTGTCTCCAGCCGAACTCTTCCCTTCTTGCTGATTGCTCTCGAGTAAATCTTTCCATGCTTGCTCTAAACGATCCTTTCTTGACGTCAGCTCATGTAACAACCGACTGTGTATCTCTTCTTTTTTCATGAATACTTGGGCGCCATTTCCCGCTATCCGCTTCAATCCCACTGCGTGGGGATTTCCGCTTCTATCGGGGGCGCATCGTTTTTATTTAGCCATTTTCTTTTCTCGAAAAATCCAATCGATAAACCCATGTAGGTTGAAAATACCATTGATTGAACCATGAACCCTGGGCAGTTGCCCAAGTCACATTCAACGCTCCCAACTCTAAATAGTTTTGATTATTTATTTTAATTCCTATTCCTGTATTGAACCAATTCTCATTGTATAACTTTTCAGAACCATTTGTCAATTCAAAGAAAAATTCTTGACCTATTGTCCAATAATTTCCAGATTCCCAATCACCTCGCAAAGCAATCTGATAACGCAAGCGATGTTTGAATGTGTCTGAAAAGAAACGGCTATCGTGACGCAGTCTATGTTTCATTGTTACCCTATTCCAATGCAATGCATAAGACGTTTGAAGAAATAACCTATGCTCATCAACATTCGTCTTGTCATATCCATTTTCAACTTGGTAAACATAACTACCTGTTAAACCCCATGATTTGACTGGTGAATAAGTTATGCTTTGCTCTGCATACATCAACAACCAATTGCGCGGTGAAACCCCAGAATTTTGCACATCACCAAGAATGGGAGCTGCTGTAAAATAGTACAACTCATAATTGGTCTTGTCATTGAGTTTTCCCCACTGATTATAAGTCGGGAAAACACCATAAACATTGGTTTTCTGACCTATAACATTGACTGCTACGGTAAGAAATGAAATAACAAAGACATATTGATGTACCTTTTTCATAGTCTCAAAATCGCAATGCACCACACTACAAAGAATACCATTTTCTCCTGAAGTAATAAGCCAAACTAACCAATGCAATCAAAGCAGGAACCTCCACCAGTGGGCCAATAACACCCGCAAAAGCCTGACCTGAATCTATTCCAAAGACACCAACAGCCACCGCAATAGCCAATTCAAAATTATTGCCCGTAGCAGTAAAAGCAATAGCCGTGGACTTACTGTAATCCGCACCAAAAAACTTTCCCATCACAAAACCAACAACAAACATGATGGCAAAATAGATGACCAATGGCAGGGCAATGCGCAATACATCCAAAGGAATGGCCACTATCATCTCCCCCTTGAGGGCAAACATAACCACAATGGTAAAAAGCAAAGCCACCAAAGTGATGGGAGAAATCACGGGAACAAATTTGTCTTGAAACCACTCTTGACCTTTCCTTGTAAT
>CAZNVU010000106.1:0-8376 GCA_964576575.1 uncultured Chryseobacterium sp. | reverse complement strand
GGATGTGTTGTGGCCAGGATTACCGATGTACTTGGCAAAAACATCCGGTACCACAGCAGGAGCAAAGTACATCCCTATCAGCAAGGAAAGCATGCCGAGTCAAATTTCTGCCGCTCGAAATGCTTTGTTGTGCTATATAGCAACCAGTGGCAATGCAGAATTTGTGGATGGAAAAATGATCTTTTTGCAAGGGAGTCCCATTTTAGATTATCTACCTGCTGGAATCGCAGTGGGCCGACTAAGCGGAATTGTAGCCCACCACGTACCCAAATATCTACAAAAGAATCGACTGCCGAAATATGCAACCAATTGCATAGAAGATTGGGAAACCAAAGTAGATACCATCACGCGTGAGACATTGGGAGAAGACATGCGTCTCATCTCCGGTATTCCCAGTTGGGTTCAGATGTATTTTGAAAAATTGATTAACCTAAGTGGAAAGGAAAACATAAAATCCATTTTCCCCAATTTCAGTTTGTTCGTTTACGGTGGTGTTCATTACGAGCCGTACCGAAAAAAAATGGAGTCCCTTATGGGAGGTAGAATTGACACGGTTGAAACGTTTCCAGCGAGTGAAGGATTCTTTGCTTACCAAGACGATATTCAACGAGACGATTTGTTATTAAATACAAACGCTGGTATTTTTTATGAGTTTATTGAGGTGTCGCAGTACCATGAACAAAATCCAAAACGCATACCCCTTTGGGAAGTCAAAGAAAATACTCAATATGCACTCATACTGAGCACCAATGCTGGACTTTGGAGTTATAGCATTGGTGACACGGTTAAGTTTACCAGTACTGCACCGTATCGAATCAAAGTAACCGGGCGCATCAAACACTACACCAGTGCATTTGGAGAACATGTCATTGCGGAGGAGGTAGAAAACGCAATGAAATGGGCATTAGCAAAATTCGCCTTCATTAGCGATGAATTTCACGTTGCACCAAAAGTCAACGTAGAAAATGAACTGCCTTACCATGAGTGGTTGATAGAAAGCAATGAAGTTCCTTCCAATAGTGCTGATATTGCCCAATTCTTGGATGAGAAAATGATGATGCAGAACATCTACTACAAGGACCTGATAGAAGGCAAAGTTCTACAACCCTTGAAAATTACTTGGCTTCCAGCGGGTTCTTTTCACCATGCCATGAAACAGGGCGGAAAGCTCGGTGGGCAAAACAAGGTGCCTCGTCTTGCCAATCACCGAAACTTTGCCAAACTATTGACCCAATCTCCATCTTAATCCCACATAGCCCATTCTTCCAAAAGCAGGAGCGTAGGCAAAATTAGCATCTAAGTTCAAACTTCCATCATCTCCATTGCTGAACAAGACCATGCGTTCTTGACGAAAATTAAATAAATTCTCTACGCCTAAATAAATATCCCAATGCTCCTCTCGGGTTAGGGAAACTTGTCCATTTACAATCCAAAACGCTGGAGAAAGGTCTGGTTGTTGACCCTCCCATTGGCTGCCCTCTAAATTGGGCAAACGCTGACCATCATTCCATTTGGCAGTAAAGTCAAACAACCAGTGTTTATCCTCTTGGAACATCTTAGTACTGTATGATAAATTAGTAAAAAAACGATTCTTGCTCACAAAAGGAAGAGACCTTCTACCATCTTCATAATCCACCATATTCTCAACCCAACGATAAGCCAATCTCATCTCAAAACGCTTCAATGGTGAAAAGAAAGCCTCCGCTTGAGTTGTAGTAGAAACGCTTTTCCCTTGCAATGGATAGACCTTTAACAAACCTGATTGATCCCAATCCATTACCACTTGCTGATTAAAATTGGTTTGAAATGCATCCACGGTGATTCCAGCCTTGCGGTAAAACAACTTTGTATCATAAGACAAAACCACCCCTTTGTTCCAAGCTTCTTCCATGGGCAATCCCAAAGGATATTGAGGCTGATTTGAAACACCTTGAATTTGCATCACTCTGCTACTGGCCAAGAATCCGGGTTGATCCATAATCACGTTAACTGTTCTTCTACCCAGCCCTGTCATCCATTTCAAATGAAGCCCTTCTGCCAAAGTGAATCGCGTGTGCAATCTGGGCGTCAACAAAAATCCAAATAAATTGTGCCACTCTGCTCTTGCACCAGCAATGATTTGAATCTCATCATGATGATTCCATGACCACTCCGCCATACCTCCTTGAACTCGCTCATGCCTGTCCCAAGAACCCATAGGACTGAAATACTCCTTGTATTGATCGTCCAAATAATTCCAACCATAGGTCAACTTGGAATCTTCATTCAACTGAATGGCATGTAGGAAAACCAAACGCAGGGTTTGTTGCCTTCCAGTGTAATCCTTAACTCCCTCCCAATTCCAATGGGAAAGCTGCTGTGAGAAAGATACCTGAGTTCCTATGCTTTGCTCTCGCGCGTTTTCATCTTCTGGTTCAAAAACCCATCCACTTTTGGCATCAAAATTCCATTTCCACTGATCATTTCGCATCGTGATGGGAGTCAAATCCAAATGACCCGATGTTCCAGACTCTCCATTGTAAGAAAGCCCTTGTAATGAATATTCACCGCTAAATCCATCCAAATCAACTATGGAATAGTGCACTCTTGCATTGTACCCATCTCCCAATGGATTATCCAAAAAACCATCATGATTCATGTCAAAACGACCATAATTCTTGGCATAGTGTGTCATCCAATCCAAGTATTGATGCTCTGACAACTGATGCTTAACGACAGTGTTAAACTCCACTCTTCCCTGATTACCCGCATATGCATTAAGGAACACTTTTTCCTTCATTGTTCTGTCTTTATGGGCCACGTTAATCTGCCCTGCGATGCTCTCATATCCCGGAATAACCGACCCCGCACCCTTAGAAATTCCTATTTCTTTTATCCAAGGACCTGGCACCCAACTCAATCCATACACTGTGTTCAAACCCCTCATGTTAGGAATATTATCTCCCATTATTTGAGCATACTTACCATCCAATCCCAACATTTTTATTTGACGAGTACCTGTTATTCCATCCGTATATGATCCGTCTACGCTTGCATTGGTCTCAAAACTTTCAGATAAAGTGCAACAAGCGGCCTTACACAATTCCTTCTCTGTAATGGTTTGAAACTTCTGCGGATCTTTTCCATGCATGTGTTGTGTTCCATGCTGATCATAGACGTCAATGCGATCTCTGAGTAAACTCGTCATTAGAATTGTCAAGTCAGAATTGTCTTTCACAACAACAAAACTATCCTCATAACCAACATATGAAATCTTTAAAGTGTCTTGCATAGGGATTCGACCAATAGTGAAAAAACCATTCTCATTGGCGGACGTAGCAGCCCGACTTCCCTTCCAAACAATAACGCAATATGACAATGGCTCTTTTGTGTCTTTGTCAAGAACTACTCCCTTAACTGGGGTTGTTTGCGCCAAACTGACCATGTCCAGCACAACTAGCGACATCCAAAGTATTATCCGTCTCATTTAGTGATCCTCCAAAGAACGATACTTACAACAACCGTGAACTTTACTATACTGCTCATCAGAGGCAGTCGACTTCTCTGTATCATAACCCACCGCGTTAACCAATTGGTGGAGCTTAACCTCGTTGATTTTATCAGGACGATAAATGACTTTCACTTGGTGTGTTTCCAAATTATAATCACAAAAAACCACACCTTTAACATCTAGCGCATTCTCAATGGCTTTCTCGCACATTCCACAAACCCCAGCAACCCAAAATTGGATTTCTACTGTTTTGGGCTGCTTTTGCGCCCAAGTGTTCAATCCTAAAACCATTAGGACTAGAACTAAAATATTTTTTTTCATTGATTTTATTATTGTATTATATGACTATTGCTCCAAATAAACTAGGCGCAATGATCATCATACAACAACAAAGAAAGATTCTTCAGGTACCGTTTCCCCTCCAGAAATGGCGGGGCATGCGAAGGGTGACTAACAAAAAAAGTAACCAAATCTGAAAATTGGTTATTTACTGAACTCTCAAATGCCAACGGCAAAACAAAATGAGAAACAACCGCTGAAGACGAAGAGTTTGTCCAATCATCTACTTCTAAATGAATGGAGGCTTCATCACAACAATTCCCGATACCTTGGTGGTGATCATCCTCACAGCAATCATCCGGTGGCAAGAACCAAGATTGTTCTGAACCGCAGCAACACGCATGAAAATAAACCGTTGGACTTAAGGCAACAGCCAACTGCAGAACGATAAGGGTTATGATTTTCCAACGGGTCACGAAACAAAGGTAAAAAAAAAGACTGAGCCAATCACTCAGTCTTTTCTGTTCGATAATTCTTTTAAATCTCGATGACTTGATTGTATAACTCCCTACTGTCCGAACTCTTCACAGCCAAGTGATACTGCCCTTGGGCCAATCCTGCAATGTCTGCATCCACATCAAACTGATAATTTCCCGCTGGCAGATTCTCCAAATGTTTAAAGCATTTGATTACCTTACCATTAGCGTCCAATAACAAAACATCAACGGAGGCAACAGCATTGATATCGCAAGAAAGTCGGGCATTCATGTTTTGCGCTACTCCTGTAAACATAAAGTTGCTGAGCTCACTGGGTTCCTCATATTTGATGTTATAATTGGGCAAATCCTTTCCTACCGTCATGGCCACCACCTCCATAAACTGCTTACCCCGTTCATCGTTCACATAGATTCTTTCCAATCCATGGTTATTGGTAAAAGCCCAAACCAAACTTTGCATCTGTCGGCTATCATCCAAATGCATTGCCTGCAACTGGGTAAGCGTTCGCACCATTTCCTCTGATCCCATCTTTGTTGAATACGCCCCGACAAATGAAGGGGGAATGGAGCCAACATCAGCATTTCCACAATAGCCTTTGAGATGAATGTCTTTATTCTCTGAACCGCTCATGGCCAAAACAACTGAGCGCGTTACAACAAAGGGTTGATAGGGTCCATCTGGCACAAACATTCTTCCATTTTCAAAAACCAAATCCATACTGTCTCTGGTTAAATTTCTAACATCCAATCTAAAATTCTTTTGTCCTCTGTGGTCAGCCTTGGCTAAAAAAGAAACCCACTTTTTCTTCAGCGCCTCGCCAAAACTGATTTTTTTACGTTGTGCTAAAAGACTACCACTGGTGACGGCCATCAAGGCCAATAAAAAAATGACTCTTTTCATAACGCTATTTTTTAGGGGTTTGAGACACTGCTAATAATTGCTTGGTATCAAAGTCCAGTGTCCATTTACCTTGATCCAAGTCGCTTTGATTCAATGCATCCATCTGAGCCAATGTCACATTGTTCACTTGACAAACCTTACCTTTCTTGTCCAGCCATGTAGCCGTAATCTGCATAGCTGCGGGTGGGAACGCTATGGGAACTTTTATCTTGCCACCTTTAACAGCATGATCAAATTTTAACGCCACTTTCAAATCTTCACTGACCAACTTCAACTGCTGCAATTGTATGGTGGATGGCACTTCTATCAGGGAAGCTTTGCTGTCCTCTAAGGGATTAAAAATTCCGTACAGTCCTGGTTTCGAAATTGTGAATCGATAGAAGAACTGCAAGCCTAACGCTTCCTGTTTTAAAGCATTGCTCCCCACTTTCTCCCATGCCTTGAACATGGGATCCCAAACATACAAATTGGGTTGTCCAAAATAGATTTGATTGGGAATAGGAGTCATGACCTCGATGGGGGTATTGGTTTGCTTCATCTCTCCGTAATCCACTCGAATGGTTTGAATCCATTTCATGGCTTCTCCTTCCATAGATAGGGTGTTATACCTCTCTGCTATTTCCGCAAAGTTCACTGTTTGGATGATGTTCTGAGCGTTGACCTTCATCAAAAATCCAACTACAAATAGTGCTACTAAAAATGATCTCTTATTCATGGCTCTTGATTTTGGGTTAAACTTTTATCTTCCTCTAAATTGTTTTTTAAATCAATTAAAAAACGAAAGGCCGGTGATTGCAATTTCATGAGATAGGCTACAGACATCTCCTCACTGGTAACTTGCCCAAACTTATCCCTGTAAAGAATATCTATGTAAGTATCATTGGGGTACTTTACTTTAGGAATCCATATTACCCTTAAATTGTCTTGTACGATACATTGCCCATTGTAAACCATGCGAGGATCTTTTAAATCAGCTTGTATAACTGAACAATCATTGCTGTATACACAAGCGTCATAATCTTTAGGGAAACTCAACTCGCTTGCAATGGCGTAGGTTCCGGAGTGAATCAATTCTACATTGAAGAAATAGTGGTCCCCTTTCTTCTTTTGGCTCACCATACCATTTCCAAACTTCATCCATCTGTTAGAAACAGGGTTGAACAGATACAGATTCAATGGTGCTTTCACTTTTCCATTCGCCGATAAGCTTTTGATCTGGACAGGTTTGGACCAAAAGAAACGATCTGGATGATGAACAGAAAATACAGATTGCACTTGTAAAAATCCGCCTGTCATCGTTTGTGTTGAGGCTAACGGATGATCGATATCCACCGGTACTTCCGCCTTAGTCATGTTGGCCACTTCCGTCATCATGTCTTGCGCATGCGTAAATTCCCAACCCACTTCCTCTGAAAAATAAGTAGTATCTCGAATAATCACCACCCGCTGATTGTCTGGTCTTGGTCGATAGAAAAGTGCAACTTGACCTGTTGCATTAGACGGTAGAGAGGGGTGCATATTCTCCGTCAACAATTCAATTTGCTCTTGTCTAATCAAATCCATCAACCACTGCTTCCTTTTTGCCCCTAAATCATTGCGCCGTTCTTCAAAAATCTTGGCATCGTAACAAAACTGAATTTCAGTAGCACCGTACAAATCATTGACAGCGCCATAGAAGGAATAGAGTGACGACTCATCCAGGTTGGCTTCATTGTGCTCAAAGTTCAAGGTCAAAGAGCTCAAACCTACAAGCTGTTTGGCCAATACATAAGCTTCATTTTGTGTCCAACTCAACGCTGGAGCAAGACACAGCAAGGCAAGGCATAATTTTCTCATGTACGTTAAAGATTAAAGAGTGAAACAACTTTCTAGACCAAGTCAAATCATTGTTGACTTTTACAACAACTTCATTTTGTTGTTGCTCAGTATAATTACGTATCCGTTTTTTAAATATTGCATCAACCATAACTTTTTATTTTTTACTGCCTATATCTTTGAGCCATGGAAACTTTTATTGTTGGCATAGCTGGAGGAAGCGGAGCTGGAAAAACCACCTTCCTGAGGGCCTTGATGAATCACTACACAGAAGGTCAAGTGGCCCTAGTGTCGCAAGACAATTACTACAAGCCCAAGTCCCTTCAATCGGCCGACGAGAATGGTGTTATCAATTTTGATTTGCCCTCCAGTATTGACCATGCGCATTTTGTGAAAGACATGGAAGACTTGGCACAAGGCAAGTCCATCACCAAGTTGGAATACAACTTCAACAATCCCGCCTGGGAGCCCAAACCTATCGTGGTTGCTCCTGCACCCATCATTGTGATGGAAGGCTTATTTGTTTTTCATTTTCCAGAGATCATGAACCGTCTGCACTACAGGGTGTATTTGGATGCCGATGTCGATCTTAGGCTCAACCGAAGAATTGACCGCGACGGAAAACAGCGCGGATATCCAGAGCATGAAGTTCGTTACCAATGGGACAATCACGTCCGACCCGCTGAGCTCCAGTTCTTGGAACCCTATAAACAACAATGCGAGTTGGTTGTCTTAAATGATCACAGCTACGAAACAGGTCTACAAGTATTGGTGGATACCATTGAAAAAAAGTTGAATCCTTAGAACAAGAAACGACTCCTGTTGTTTTAAAAGAAAAAGTAGCATGAAAAAGATATTTGTATTGGCCAATTGTGGCACCTGCCAACGCATATTAACCGACTTAGGTACCAAGACCAAGGGTTATGAAATACAGGACATCAAAACAGAAAAAATATCGGCCAAGGATTTGGATGAGATGAAGAAATTGGCGGGTAGCTATGAGGCTTTGTTCAGCCGTGTTGCGATGAAGTACCGTTCGATGGGGTTGAATGAAATGGAGTTGACGGAAAAAGATTACCGCAAGTACATTTTGGAGGAGTACACCTTTTTAAAGCGTCCTGTGGTAGTAAACGGCGATGCCATTTTTGTTGGAAACAGCAAGAAGGTGGTAGAGGCGGCGAAGGCTGGGATGTAAATTCATTAATCTATGGCTCTTGGCCTGGGCCTTATAACAGCAGCTGCAACTCAATAGAAGAAATAAATGCGCTTTGCCTTTCTCTTCCCTCTCCGCGTTTACATTTGCCCCATGTCCCAAAAAACGCTTGCCCACTTGCTGCTGCTCGCTGTCGCTCTCATCTACAGCGCCAACTATGTGTGGGCCAAGGAGGTGATGC
>CAZNVU010000105.1:0-8560 GCA_964576575.1 uncultured Chryseobacterium sp. | reverse complement strand
ACCAACAGCTTCTGGAACATTCAACTACAGCATTCCATTGACTGGAGGTTGCGGATCAGTGAATGCAACAGGAACGATTACTGTTACTCCTGGCAACACTGCTGGAACAGCATCAAGCACACCAACCCTTTGTATCAACACAGCGTTGACCAACATCACGCATGCTACAACAGGTGCAACAGGAATTGGAACAGCAACAGGTTTGCCTGCTGGTGTAACTGCAGCGTGGTCTTCAAATACCATCACGATCTCAGGAACACCAACAGCTTCTGGAACATTCAACTACAGCATTCCATTGACTGGAGGTTGTGGATCAGTGAATGCAACAGGAACGATTACTGTTACTCCTGCGGTTACTCCCTCTGTGAGTATAGTATCCAACGATGCAGACAATAGCATTTGCTCAGGAACCAGCGTAACTTTCACAGCCACACCAAACAATGGTGGAACAACTCCCGCTTATCAATGGAAGTTGAATGGAGGAACCGTAGGATCCAACGCTACGACTTACACCAATAGTGCTTTGGCCAATGGTGATGTAGTAACCGTTGTATTGACAGCCAACAACATCTGTCAAACAGCATCTACTGCCAATGGCAATAGCATCACCACTGCTGTGATCAACAATGTCACCCCTTCGGTTAGTATTGTAGCCAATAATGCCGTTATTTGTCCGGGTGCAGGAAATGTAGTCACCTTCACAGCTACTCCGACAAATGGTGGATCTATGCCTGCATATCAATGGAAGGTCAATGGAGCAAACGCAGGTACCAATAGTTCAGTGTTTTCTTCAAGTGCTCTTGCTGGTGGAGATAACGTAAAGGTTGATATGTTGGCTAATAACCAATGTCAAACTGTTGGAATGGCAAGTTCGAGTTCCATAGCAATTACTGCTCTTGCAGTGAACAGTTACTACTTGGATAATGATGGTGACGGATATGGAAATCCATCAACAGGAATATCAGACTGTACCAACCCTGCAGGTTACGTAATGGACAACACCGATTGTTTAGACAGCAATGGTGATGTATATCCTGACGGTGCAGAGATTTGCAATGGTATAGATGACAATTGCGATGGTAACAACGATGAGGGAGTTGAATTGACTACATATTACTTGGACAATGATGGTGATGGTTTTGGTGGAGCTTCTGGATCCATTCAATCTTGTGAAATTCCATCTGGTTACATTCAAACTGGAGGTGACTGCAATGACAACAATGTCAATGTGCGTCCAACAGCACAAGAGTTGTGTTCAACCAATTTTGATGACGATTGTGATGGATTGATCAATGAGATTTGTTTCCCAGGAAATGATAATCCGAATTTTGCGAGCAATTGCCCATTATCTACATCTCCTACTTTCTGTAGTCCAATAACAGGAACGTTGCAAGCTGCTACGAGTACTACAGTTTTTGGTTCAGGAACTTTTTCTAACAATCCCGATGTATGGTACTATTTTACAGCTAATGGTCCTGGTATGACAATCCGTTGCACACCATCAGTGAATAATGTTGGTTTAGAATTGCGCACATCATCTGGAGAGTTGTTGAAATCAATGGATGCAACTTCTTTGGTGGCTGATGAGTATATGAACTATGCCAATTTAAATGTAGGAAGTCAGTACTATTTGCGTGTGATGAATATGAATCCTTCTACGCCAGGAGGCAACTTTACACTTTGCGCAAGAAGAATCGTACCGGGCACCAGCGTTTTCAATTACACCAATGTTTTTGTCTACAATACGGGTTGTACAGGTGTTTCGCCAACCAACTTGTCATCATTAACAACGTCAACCATTGTATTGACACCGGTTGGGGGAGGTACTGAGTACAGCGCTCCAGGTCCTGTCGCCCCCTTGGGATCTTTCACTTCAGCTAATGGATCAGGTGTGGCATACAATACAGTTTATACAGGTAAGGTAATTAGAGGGATGTCTTATCCATTGGGTGACGGTACGTTGGAGTTGTTGTCTTTTGTAACGAATATTACCAACACCCTCAACGTCCTTCCATTGGTAGACATTGATTTGGGAGGCAATTATGTTTGTCCAAGAACATGGACAGTAGGTTCCTTGATGCGATCAGATCGATGGATTTGTGGAGCTGTGAAGTATCAATGGCGTTTTGAACAGTACTTGAATGGTCAGCCTTATTTGGTTAATGGTAATCCTGTTATCATTGAGCAATATGGACCCAATGGATCAAGAGATATCTTTACTTTGTCCGCTTATGGATTTTTACCAGGAACGGAGTGGAGAGTGAAAATTCGACCTGTGTTTCCCAATGATGTGCATGGAGATTATGGTCCAGATGAGCAGTGCATAAGGTTCAAAGGAAGTTTTGCTGCCGTTCCAATCATTGATGGAGATGGAGAAGTTCATGTGGATACGGATCAATTGAAGGTGCAAATGTACCCGAACCCATCAAACAGTGGATTGGTGACAATCTATCACGAGAATTGGTTAGACACCGAGGTTGAGGTATTGATTTTTGATGGCACGGGCAGAAAGGTCTTTGAGAACCACTATCAAGAGGTGTCCATGATACAAGAGGACTTGAGTCATTTGTCTAACGGTGTATACACCATCCAATTGAACTGGGGAAGTCAATCAGAACAAAAGCACTGGATGCTGCAACGATAGGTGATGAATGAATTTGATAAAAAGGGCGAACGTTTTCGCCCTTTTTTTTTATATTTACTTTGCTTATTGTACATACCCTACCTTAACGATGTGCATGTGATTTCTTTTTTTAGTTTGAAAATCACGTTTCATCTGCTTTTTTAAAAGGATTGGCTTGTCAATGTGCAAGGATTACTGTTGAAAAAAGAAAGAAATTTAGCTTATGAAAAGGATCATTGAAAAGTTAGCGAATGCAATTCAGATTAAATCGTTCATCTTAACATATTTGTTGTTGATGAATATGGGATTTGTTAGAGCTCAGTTCAATAGCGGGGCAATAGCAATTGATGGAAATGCTTCAGAGTCTGCATACATCACCCAAGGTGCTTATAGTGTCGCATGGGACAACTCTTATCTATATGTACGTTATACAGGTGGGGCGCAGGATGAGCCCGTAATCATGCATTTTGATATTGACCCTCAGAATCCTGTAGATGGAGGAACCAACGCAAATGGATCTTTGGTAGGGCAGTCCAATTGGGGCATCACGCCAACATTGCCTTTTCGTTCTGATTTTCAAATTTATTGGGAGTCGCTCTATGCCGAGTTCAGAACAGATAATGGTGCCGGAGGTTGGAGCGGTACCACTGCCATTGCAACGCCGGGAGACCGATCCAATACGGGTACAACCAATCGTGAGATTCGACTGGCTTGGACTTGGATGGGATTGACGGGTCGTCCAGCTGCATTCAATTGGTTGTCCTTTGCTAACTCAAGAGCAACCCCGGGATTTATATTCAACCAAGTTCCGGCAGAGAATCCTAGTGGTGCTTTGGCCACTCCCACTTTGAACTATTATTATACTGTTTCTACAACGGATAATACGGCATCAATTACCAGTCCCTTTGGTCAAAAAAGTTTTGAATCAAGATCCAATTTAACTCTTGCCACGGCCAATACATTTTGGGATTTTACAGTCAATGGCGGGACATTAACCAATACAGCCAATCATACCATCAACAATCAATGTTATGTTGCGTCAGGCACCTTGACACAAACAGGTGCGCGCACTCTTACTTTTGGTTCAAGTGCTGTTCATACCCCCTCTTTGCGATGTGATGGTACCATTAATCCCAATAATGGTGCAGGGAATGATTTGATTTGCTCCTTTTCCAATGGAGTTACGACGCTCAATGGAACAGCCACCGATGCGACATTTAGATTGTTTGATATCAATGTTGCCAGTGGCGCAACTTTACAGGCCCCCTCAAGCGGAACAGTTAGTGTTGGATTGCAGTTTGGAACCATGACGGTGAATGGAACAGGTGTGGTGAATTTTCAAAACGGTTCAGGGGTGGTCAATTTAAACGTTGTCACCAACGGAACAAACAACTATAATTTTAGCAACGCATCAGGGGTTGTAAACTTTAACAACCTGATTGTTTCAGCTAGCGCAACCTTTAGGCCTGTGTCTTCAGGAACGCATTTTTTGAATTTCAAAGGCAATTTGACAAATACAGGTACCTATTCTACTTTGAATACAGGAATTTTGCATACTACGTTTAACGGAACAACAGCTCAAAGCATAGCCACTTCTGCGACGTTCAGAAACTTAACCATTTCCAATACCTCGGCCACTGTTACTTATCTGGGTGGTACCGTAACGATAGCATCAGGATTCACATTGTACATAGCACCATCTGCTCGTTTGGACATTGGCAATTTGGCTATGAGTATAACCGGCGCAACAGTTAGTGTGGATGGATTTTTCAGAAGGGGTGGAGCCATAGGAGCGGGTGCGATTACAGGGGGCAGTGCAACCAATTTTTTGATCAATGCTACTGGAACATATGAACATAACTTTACTAGTAATCAAGGTGTCATTCCTTTGGCTACATGGGCCGTAGGATCAACTTGTGCCATCATAGGATATACTACCGGAGGAACCGTAGCAGCAGGAACCAATTTTAATCAAATTTTTCATCATGTAGTTTGGAATTGTCCAAACCAGACTGCGGCAATCAATTTGCAGGGTTTTTTGACGAATATTAGAGGTAATTTTACAATCACAAATACAGGAACCGGCAAAATCGCATTGACTAATAATACAACCTATAATTTGGTTGTTAAAGGTAATTTGGTTTTAAACTGCACTGAGGCTGGAAAAAATTCTATTCTAGATCTTGCTACGGCAAACGCAACGGATGCGTCCATTACAATATCTGGAGGACTAACGTTGAACTCTGGAACCATAACGTCTTCCAATGTGTCTAATCCAAGAGATGTCTTTTTTGATGATAATACAGGTGGTGTACAAACCATTAATCAAGTTTCTGGAACTTTGTCTGGTTCAATCAATTGGAATGTATCAAATAGCAATGGATCAATATTGCGATTGTTAACGGATATGACTTTCACAACAGGTGGGTCATTCAATATCGATCCTTCAGCCACATTTGATTTTCAAACTTTTGCTTTAAAAGGAACGGTCATTGCATCTGCTGCATTTTCGGCCAGCAGTGGATCTTTTTTAATTTCTGCCAATACCGATGCTGCAGGCTGTTTTCAATCAGGAACCGCTGCTACAACCGGTTCAGTTCAAGCTGCATACGGTGGTGGTAGGACTTTTACTTCACCCAGTTTAACATTTAACGGTACCAATCAGCAATGGACAGGAAACGCCATTACAGGAACCATTCCTAATTTGACCATTAATAATACAGGAACCACTAGTAATGTTGTGAATACTTCAAATGCGATGACCGTTTCAACTACGCTGACATTGATCAGTGGTGTATTGAATATTGGTAGCAACAACTTAACGGTGTCTAACGCAGCTGCCAATGCCGTCGTTGGTGGTGGTAGCAATGCATATATAAGAACAGGAAATGCTACTTCCACTTTTGGAAGATTTGCAAGAGCCATTGCAACAGCAGGCTTTCCTCTTTCATACCACTTTCCAATAGGTAACAGTTCATCTTATATGCCTGCGACCTTTAATTTTGCTTCCAATTCAACGGCAAGAAACTTAACCATGTTTGCTGGTGATGGGACACATTCTTCCGTTGCTACGTCCACTAATTATTTAGCAAATCGTTATTGGATTACCAATTTGAGCTCAGCCGCAGGCAGCTATGGCTATACGTCTACTTTTGAGTTTTTATCTTCAGATGCCATCGGTGGATTCAGTACGTTGAAATTGTATCGACCCATCAGCAGCTTCACAGATGCTGCAAGCACTGCAACATCCACTAGCATAACATCAAGTTCTTTGGATCAAACTTCTGGAAATTTAGCTGGCAATGTGGTATGGACAGCCTTGGGTTCAGGTGCAGGAATGACAGATCAGACCATCACCTTTAATGCTTTATCTGCCATTACTTATGGTTCCTCTACAACATTGGCATTGGACGCCACAGCCTCTTCTGGGTTACCCGTGGCCTACACAGTGGTCAGCGGACCGGGTTCTGTATCAGGCAGCACTTTAACCATAACGGGAGCAGGTAGTATTGTTATTCAGGCCAATCAATCTGGTAATGGGTCATTTAACCCTGCTTCTCCGGTTTCACAAACTTTAGTGGTTAATCCCAAGGCATTGACAGTAACAGGTGCAACAGCTCAGAATAAAGTATTTGATGGAACAACCGCCGCAGTTATCACGGGTGCAACTTTGGTGGGTGTGGTAGGTTCTGACGTCGTCACATTGAGTGGGGGTGGAACTTTTGCACAAGCTTCTGTGGCCAATGGAATTGCTGTAACGCCAGCCTTGACGATAGCAGGTGCTCAATCGGGGAATTATACTTTGACACAACCAACAGGCCTTGCAGCCAATATCACACAAGCCCCCCAATCCATAACTTTCGGGGCCTTGAATAGTGTTCAGTTGGGTAGCGCAAGTTTCAATTTGACTGCAACAGCCTCTTCTGGTTTGTCGGTTTCTTTTTCTAGTTCAAACACTGCTGTGGCCACTGTAACTTCTGGTGGTGTTGTGACGGTTGTAGGAGTTGGAACTACAGTAATTACGGCCTCTCAATCAGGTAATACGAATTATGCAGCGGCTACCAGTGTCAATCAGAATTTGGTTGTCACTCAAGCATCTTTGATTACATGGGATATGAACACCCAATTAGGTGGCTCAAATAATTTTGGCACGTCGCCATTGAATGGTGTGCTTTCTTCCAATGTTGCTTCAGGTCAATTGTTGCGAGGTGCTGGTGTAACCACAACAGGAACTGGCGCTGCTGGTGGATGGGGAGGCCTTGGTTGGCAGACCAATGCCTCACCCAATCTGAGCAGCACTGCTTATATTGATTTCACTGTTCGTGTTAGCCCGGGATACAGCATGAATTTGAGTGATATCCCTTACTTGTCTTATCAACGTTCTGCTACTGGTCCATCATCTGGCGTTTTGCGCTATTCTGTTGATGGCGGGACAACATTTAATACCATCACGACTTTATCTTTCAGTAGTACTTCCGCTGCGGGCTCCACTTTGACAGGCATAGATTTGTCAGGAGTAGCGGCTCTTCAGAATTTGTACAATTGTACAACAGTGATTTTCCGATTGATTCCTTATGCAGCATCAGGCGGCGTATTTTATATTTTCAATGTCAACGCATCCTCAGCTCCTGATTTAGCAGTTGCCGGAACGGTGAGTGCTCTGGCGTTGGATCCAAGTGTTTCAATTGCAAGTAGCGATGCGGATAATGTATTTTGTGCCAACACGAGTGTTACATTAACTGCCACAGCCAATGCCTCTACCCCTGTTAGTTATCAATGGAAATTAAATGGGGTGGATATATCAGGTGCTACCTCATCAAGTTACACTTCATCTGGTTTGGTATCAGGAATTATAAGTGTGAGTATCGATGCTTGTGGTGAAACAGCAGTATCGAATGCTTTAGCCAATACCGTTCTGAGTATCCCGAATTTGTCCGTGACTTCATCTTCAGGCGGAACTGTTTGCGCAGGAACCACCCCCACGTTCTCCGCCTCTGGAGCAACGACGTACGATATCTTTTTGAATGGAACCTCTCAAGTAACAGCTTCTTCATTGGCTACTTATACTCCGGCAAGTCCACTTACAGCAGGTGATGTTATCTGTGTCCGTGGTTATGACCCTCTTCCTTTTACTATTGATGGAAATTTGAATGACGCTTATTGGGGAGTACCACTCGCCACTTCGGCAGGAGGTCCTGCCTCTAGTGGTTTTGGAGCCAATCGAATAGATGCACTTTATCTCAGGAATGGGTTTGGATATTTGTTTGGTGGTATTGCTGGAAGTTTGGTAAATAATTCAGGAAACAAGGTTTTATTGTTTATCGATAGCAAGTCAGGTGGTTATAACAACTTAGGCAGTTGGGTATTTAGGTCAAACGCTCCATATAAATCTATGGAGAATTTGAATGGTGGAATTCAGTTTGACGTTGGGTTTGAACCTGACCTAATTCTTGGTATCAACATTGCTGGTGGTGCCGTGTTTTACGATTTGTATGATATGACAACCAATTCCAATTTATTTTTGGATGACAGCGATAATGCTCTTTATAGTTATCAGTCAAATACAGGCACGGGAGACTATTCCAAAGGATTTGAGTTTTCTATTCCCATCAATTATTTGGGTAATTATGGGTCAAATATCAAAGCCATGGCCATGGTGGTGAATGATCCAGGATTCACAAACGCTACTTTTTTGAGTAATCAGTTTTTGAGCCCTGCAGGTGCTGCCGAAGGAAATTATGGTGATGGCAGTGTTAACTTTGGTTTGGCCAGCCCGAATGCTGTATCCTACTCTGTTATTCAGGATTGTTATGCTGAGCAGTGTTTTACAGTGGCTCCATCCGTCACCCCATCTGTTTCAATTACATCAAGCGATGCGGACTACAGCATCTGTCAAGGAACGAGTGTAACCTTCACGGCCACGCCAACGGACGGCGG
>CAZNVU010000104.1:0-8790 GCA_964576575.1 uncultured Chryseobacterium sp. | reverse complement strand
TTTCACTGGAAACAAAAGAATTTTAACGCAAATGAATTTGGTTTGGGGTGTAAAAGCTTTCTATTATGACAAAATGGTAAGCACCGACCAAACCATCGCAGATATCCGTTACGAGCTTAAAAAACGCGGTTTTATCAAGGATGGCGAATACCTCATCAACATTGCTTCCATGCCCATCAATGAGCAAGGAATGACCAATATGGTCAAAATCAGCAAGGTGTAAGATAGGTTGCCTTTCCTTTGTTATCTTCGCAGGCTTACTGAATCTAGCCAAAAATGGGAAACCTATACCGTGAAGTCAAAGGAATCAACTTACCTGCTATCGCCAAAGAAATAGTGGCGCATTGGGAGGATAAGGATGTTTTCCGCAGAAGTGTGGAGGAGAAAGATCCGTCCAATTCGTTTGTGTTTTTTGAAGGCCCCCCGTCTGCCAACGGTATTCCTGGTATTCACCACGTCATGGCGCGTGCCATCAAGGATGTTTTTTGCCGCTACCAAACCCTTAAAGGCAAGCGTGTTCAACGCAAGGCTGGGTGGGATACGCATGGTTTACCCATTGAATTGGCCGTAGAAAAAACCTTGGGTATTAAGAAGGAAGACATCGGCACCAAAATAAGCGTTGAAGACTACAACAAGGCCTGCCGAAAGGAGGTCATGAAATACACGGATTTATGGGAATCACTCACCCGCGAAATGGGCTATTGGGTGGATATGCATGATCCTTACATCACCTATGATAACAAGTACATTGAGACTGTTTGGTGGCTTTTAGGACAATTTTTTCAGAAGAATTTATTGTACAAAGGTTTCACCATTCAGCCCTACAGTCCTGCAGCTGGAACCGGTTTGAGCTCGCATGAATTGAATCAACCTGGTTGTTACAAGGAAGTCAAAGACACCTCAGCGGTAGCGCAGTTTCAAGCCAAGGACGATGCGTTTTTGTCCGATGTACGTGAAAGTTTACCCCTTTATTTTTTGGCATGGACAACAACGCCATGGACTTTGCCTTCCAATACCGCTTTGGCTGTTGGTGCAGAGATTGATTATTGCGTAGTTAAAACCTGCAACCCATTCAACGCTCAAAAGCAAGTTGTCATTTTGGCTAAGAACTTAATGGGAAAATACTTCTCTGAGGCTAGCGCAGTCATGGCTTTTGAAGATTTTAAAGCTGGAGATAAAACATTGCCTTATGTTGTATTAAAAACAGTAAAAGGAAAAGAATTGGCGGGTCAGTCTTACCACCAATTGTTGCCTTTTGTTACACCACAAGGGAAAGCCTTTGAAGTGATTATCGGTGATTTTGTAACCACTGAAGATGGAACAGGTATAGTTCACATCGCACCTTCTTTTGGTGCCGATGACTTCCGAGTTGCCAAACAGAATGGCATTGCTTCGTTGACATTGGTGGATCGCAGGGGAAGATTTGTCCCTGAAGTGCAAGATGGTGTGTTTTTGTACGGAGAGGAATTTGTCAAAGAAGACTACTACGCTGTAACAGAAAAAGCAGATGAATTGAGTCTTCAGCAAGAGCGTTTGACCAGTGTGATTGCGGATACTAGCAAGTTGAAATACCTAAGTGTTGATGAGCGCATCGTGCTTAAACTTCAAACCGAAGGAAAATTATTCAAAAAAGAAAAATACGCCCACAATTATCCCCATTGTTGGAGAACGGATAAGCCCATCCTGTATTATCCTATGGATTCTTGGTTCATCAAGGTGCCAGAGATTAGAGACCGCATGGTGGAATTGAACAAGACCATACATTGGAGACCAGAGGCAACAGGAACCGGCCGTTTTGGAAATTGGTTAGAAAGCGCTAACGATTGGAACTTGTCTCGCTCCAGATTTTGGGGAATTCCCTTGCCCATTTGGCGCACAGAGGATGGAAGCGAAATGATTTGCATTTCTTCTGTAGCACAAATGAAGGAAGAATTGGAAAAGTCTGTAGCGGCCGGTTTCATGAAGGAAAATCCATTGGCCAATTTTGTCAATGGAGACAATACCAAAGAGAATTACGACACCTTTGATTTGCATAAGCCTTATGTAGATCAATGGATTTTGGTCAGTGCTTCTGGAAAGCCCATGAAGCGCGAAAGTGATTTGATTGACGTATGGTTTGATAGTGGATCAATGCCTTACGCGCAATTGCACTATCCTTTTGAAAACAAGGCTTTGGTGGATGAGCGCAAAGCTTTTCCTGCGGATTTCATAGCAGAAGGGGTGGACCAAACCCGTGGATGGTTCTACACGATGCACGCCATTGCTACCGCTGTGTTTGATTCAGTAGCCTACAAAAATGTGGTGTCCAATGGGTTGGTTTTGGACAAGAATGGAAACAAGATGTCCAAGCGATTGGGCAATGCGGTGGATCCATTTATTACCCTGTCCCAATACGGCCCTGATGCCACACGATGGTACATGCTGACCAATGCCCAACCTTGGGACAATTTGAAATTTGACCAAGAAGGCATCCTAGAAACCCAACGCAAACTGTTTGGTACTTTATTGAATACCTATCAGTTTTTTGCTATATATGCCAACATCGATTCGTTTGAGTACAAGTTCGATACCATTCCTGTGGAGGATCGTCCGGAGTTGGACCGTTGGATCATCTCTCGTTTGAACTCACTGATCCAATATGTGGATAAACATTTGTCTGATTTTGATCCAACCCCTGCGGCTCGAGCCATTGATGAGTTTGTAGATGTACACTTGTCCAATTGGTATGTGCGCTTGAGCCGCAAACGGTTCTGGCATGGGGAAATGTCAGGAGATAAGTTATCGGCTTATTTGACGCTGCACGAGTGTATGACTGCCGTGAGCAAGATGATATCGCCCTTTGCACCATTCTTTGCGGATTGGTTGTATTTGCAATTGACTTTGGGCAAAGAGAAAGATTCTGTGCATTTGACAGAATGGCCTTTGGTGGTTGAAGCCAATATCCATAAGGAGTTGGAAGAGAACATGGAAATGGCGCAGCGCATTTCTTCCATGGTCTTGTCCATTCGGAAAAAGGAAAACATCAGGGTGAGACAGCCATTGCAATCTGTAAAGATTCCCGTGGTGCATGCCGAGATGTCTGAAAAAATAAGGAAAGTACAAGATTTGATTTTATCAGAGGTCAACGTCAAGGAACTGGTCTTTGTGGATGAGAGCGAATCAAAATTTGTCAAGAATTTGAAATTGAATTTCAAAACCTTGGGCAAAAAGTGCGGTAAGGCGATGAAGGAAGTGCAATTGTTTGCCGAGCAAAATGGCCAGCAAATGATTGAGGATATCGAGAAAATGGGTGTTACCAAGGTGCCTACCTCAATTGGAGAGATGGAATTGGTGGTGGAGGATGTAGAGATTATCCCAGTTGACATTCCAGGTTGGAAGGTTGTAAACCAAGGAAATTTGACCGTAGCTTTGGATGTTACCATCACGGAAACCCTCAGAGACGAGGGGATTGCGCGTGAAGTGGTGAACCGCATTCAGAACATCAGAAAGGAGAAGCAATTGTCCGTAACAGACCGAATTCAAGTTAGCTTAACGGCAAATTCAATTTGGAATGATGCAATTGAAAAAAATTCCCAATATATTCGCAATCAAGTTCTAGCGGATGCAATCACATTTGTGAATGACTTGAAAGAGGGAGTGGAAGTGGAGTGGGATGAAAACCTAACATTGAAAATACACATTCAAAAATCTTAAGTGATGGCGAAGAAAGTTGTAAAAAAGGCTGCTAAGCCAGTGGCCAAGAAGGCAGCAAAACCAGTAGCAAAGAAGGCGGCCAAGCCTGCTCCTAAGAAAGTTGCGCCTAAACCAGTAGCCAAAAAGGTGTCCAAGCCTGCTCCTAAAAAAGTTGCGCCTAAGCCAGTAGCCAAAAAGGCAGCCAAGCCTGCTCCCAAGAAGGCTGTGGTGAAAGCAGCACCCAAGAAAGCAGCCAAGCCAGTAGCTAAGAAGGTTGTAGTAAAGGCAGTACCTAAGAAAGCAGCCAAGCCAGTAGCTAAGAAGGTTGTAGCAAAGGCAGCACCCAAGAAGGTAGCCAAGCCAATAGCCAAGAAGGTTGTAGCAAAGGCAGCACCTAAGAAGGTAGTAAAGCCGGTAGCCAAAAGGGCAGTTGCGAAAGCAGCTCCCAAGAAGGTCGCTAAGCCAGTGGCTAAGAAGGCTGCGGTGAAAGTTGTTGCTAAGCCAGTGGTTAAAAAAGCACCAGTGAAAGCAGCGCCAGTTAAGGTTGTAAAAGCTCCAGCGCCTAAGAAACCAGAAGTTAAAAAGGTGGAAGTTAAAAAGGCGGAGACCAAGAAGGTTGAAGTGGTCAAGAATGTGAAGGCGCCCATCAAGAGTAAGCCTATTGTATCTCCCAATGTTAAAATTGAGGCACCCACCATTCTAGCCAATGCCAATATTATATCGCAGCGTTATTCTGACTCAGATTTGAAAGAATTTGAGGGATTGATCAGAGAGAAGTTGGTTCAGGCTAAATCTGATTTGGATGAGTTGAAGTTGAGTTTGTCACATGAAGGTGACAACAGCACAGACGATACCTCTCCAACGTTTAAGATGATGGAGGATGGAACAGACACCACCAGTCGTGAAGAAGTAGCGCAGTTGGCGGCCAGACAAGAGAAGTTTATCCAATCTTTGGAGAACGCATTGTTGCGCATCAAGAATAAGACTTACGGAATTTGCCGCGTTACAGGCAAGTTGATACCCAAGGAGAGATTGCGATTGGTACCTCATGCAACTTTGAGTATCGAAGCCAAGAACATGCAATAAGACACCAGCCATGAGGAGTTGGGACAAAAGAGCATGGTGGGCGATAGGGATATTTGGTGCGGTGATCTTATTGGATCAGTGGGTCAAGTTGTACATTAAAACAAACTTTCATTACGGTGAAGCTGTTGAGGTAATACCCAATTGGTTGCACATTCAATTTGTAGAGAATCCAGGAATGGCTTTTGGTTGGATGTTACCAGGGCAAAGTGGTAAGTTGATTTTGACGGTATTTCGTATTTTGGTTTTTGGAGGCATCACGTGGTATTTGGCACAATTGATTAAGCAGAAGGCCAAGTTGGGTTTGATATGCTGCATGGCTTTGATTCTGGCTGGGGCACTAGGCAATATTTTAGACAGTGTATTCTACGGGGTGGTATTTGACAAGGGATCAGTATATGATGAGGCCTACGGCGATTTTGTACCCTACCATGACATAGCGCAGTGGAGTTCAGAAGGCTACGCGCCTTGGCTGATGGGCAATGTAGTGGACATGATACACATCACCAAGTACATTCATTTTCCGGATTGGTTTCCATTTGTAGGTGGGGAGGTCAAGGCCTTGTTCCCGCCGATCTTCAACATTGCGGACAGCGCTATTAGCGTTGGGATAGTAGTGTTGTTGTTGTTTCAGGGAAGGTTGATGCGGAAGGATTTGGATGAATGAAATTCACTCATTGTATAATTGAGTGAATTTTCTATATTTGACGAAAACAACACAACATGAGAAACAATATTCTATTTATTTTATGTGCTTTTTTGTTATCCTCTTGCGGAACATACCAGTTCACCTCAAGAAAAGTAGAAGTTGAACATTCACCAATCCAATCCAATCCAGTGGTGGCGGATTTGAAAGTAGATTTTTCTAAGAAAATCACAACTTATTCATCATGGATGAAGTCAACCTCAGAGGCCAAGGGAGATGCTTACTTGAAGGCCGTCACGGAGAATAGCATTGATGTCTTGGTTGATCCAATTTATAGGATTGAATCAAAACCGCGATTTCTTTTCTTTTTTAGAAGAAGCCAAGCGACAGTCTATGGTTTTGCTGGGACATATGAGAACCCAAGAAGCAAGTTAACCATGATTAGTGAATTGTCAACGATAGACAAAGAGAATATCGAGAAATACAACTTGGTTATGAGCGGATCAGGCACCAATTCTGGTGAGTTTGGCGCAGAGCCTAAGAAGAAAAGGAGATTTTTGTTCTTTTTCAAAAGGTAATTTTTGACTCGATTATTGAGCATCTTGGCTATACTCTACGGAGTTATGGTCTCTACTTCTTGCGCAACATTTAAAACAAGAAGCAGGGTGAGTTATGTTCACTCCCAATCCATTGCCACGCTGCCTGTATTTTCCGATTTATGTGTTGATTTTAAGCAAATCATACGAGCCAATTCAGATTGGCACAAGACGCAAGAAGAGGCTAAGAATGAGGCCTATTGGAATGCATTATTAGCAGCTCCTGAGATGGATGTTTTGGTTGCGCCTGTTTATGAAATACAATTCAAAAGATTGTTTTTTGTTTTGCCAAGATACAAATGTAAAGTTCAGGGGTTTCATGGTGATTTTTGTGGTTCAAGAACCCTGGGTCAAGTTCTGAGTGAAATGCCATTTGTTTCTATTTTGGACATGTATAAATGGAATTGGGTCTTTAATGCTTCCGTTATTGATAATCGCCCGTTGTCAGATATGCTGGTTACAAGAATCATTGACAAAACACCACTTGCACCAATGGCTGAAGTTGATTCGATTGTTCAAGTAGTAGAGCTTGACAATTTGGGCACTCAAGTAAAATTGGATTCGGTGGTCAGTTTGAAAGTTACTCAAGAAGAGGCTTCTAAGGAGGAAATTTCTGGGGAAGACACTTCTAAGGATAAGACTTTTAAGGAAGAGACTACTAAGGAGCAGGATACATTAAGCAACATCGCTTCAAGTACCGATTCCTCTCGCGTATTGGTTACCATGGAATCAAAAGGGAATCCCGCGCCCAATCCATCAAGCGTCGGTATGAATCAATCGATATTAGAGAACAACAGTGAAGTCATTTCACCGAGTGATCAAGACACAAAAAAGACAACTGCTCCCAAAGAGACCACACCTACAGTGGTTGTGTTGGAAGAGAAAAGTTCAGCGGCCGTTTCGAACGCACCTCAAGATAAGAATTTAGAAAGTCAAAAACCAATAGTAGTGGAGGAGCAATCCTCGGAAGTGACACAAAAAGTGGTGAAAGAGATTGCGCCATTGCAACCGAAAGAAATAAAACCCACGGAGGAGTTTAACATTGAGAAAAACACGGAAGAAAAAGTTCTAGGAGTTAATGATGCACCAGATGAAAGTTTATATCAATACCATGATTTCGCGGTAGCCAGCATGATAAAAAGAGAGGAGATGATTGATGGCTTTGGTTTTGTTGACTTTAACAACTTGTATAGCCTTGAAAACGCATTTTTAGAAGCTTATTACAAGGGCAATTCTAAACCCAAAGATTATGACGCGTTAGACAGAAAGTTAATTCAATTGGAAAAGGATAACGCCCAGAAATTATTGTATGCTATGCAGGCACTTGTCGTCCAAGTTTCTTCACGGGTGAAGTCTAAAACAGAGGATGAGGAGGACAAAAGAACGATTAATGGGCTTAGGGAAAGGGCTGAGAATTATATGCTTACTCTTCCTACCAACTTGCAAGTGAGTATTAACAATCCAAAGGAACATCAAATTTTTAGACGCCAACTTTTAGCATTGTATCGCGCTGTGCTGTGCTATCAGAGAATAGTTCAACTTCAGACAAGAACAACACCTTCAACTCAAAGTTTTGATGTTAAAAGTTCAGATACCCTTGAAGTTGTGATTGATAATACTGAAAAAGTTGCTGAAAATGCACTTTTCCCACCCCAATTGAAATCGAGTATTTTTAAGGTTAAATTTAATTACGCTTACGGCAAGGAAAACCCCATACCAAGGAACGTTGAGTTGCCCCGTGGAGTGGTTTTCAGTATTCAAGTGGGTGCCTTTAGAAAAGCGCTTCCTGATGACTTTTATCAAAACTTTGGACCCATGAGGATAGAGAACAGCAATGGGGAATTGAATCGTTATATCGCGGGGTGTTTTGTGAAAGAAAAAGAAGCGCTAGAAGCGCTTCAAGAAATCAGAATGTTGGGATATTCAGACGCTTTTTTGGTGGCCTATCGAGATGGTATTCGGATTCCGGTGCATGAGGCTCGAGGACAATAATCACTCGCTTTGTTGCTCCAACAGTGCTGAGTATTTCTCCAATAAATCCAAGTACTTGTCTTTCCAGAATTGAGCAGATCCTTCATGGCCTTTTGACACATAGGTTTCTGCGTTTTCATTAACAAATCCGGCTGACTCGCTTTCTGAAAGGATATAAACGTGTAAAACATGCTCAAAGCGTTCAATAATTTAGTATCGATGTGAAATATCTATTTCTCCGAAGGAATTGGTTGGGCTTTTTAGTCTTAAAACTCTGCCGGGGGATTTTTTTATGCCCTTTAAGAATACTTTTCTATTTTTACTCCAAACCAATTTCTATGAACCGTATTTTTTCGTTCGTTTTGATGCTCCTTCTGAGTGTGACTTTTAACAGCTGCCAGAAAACTTGTGAAGAAGGTTATACCGGTAGCAACTGTGATGTCGAAAAGCCACCCGTGAAAATGACCATTACAAAAATTACAGTCAATGGTTTTCCCGCCAACGACCCCAACGGCAGCCAATGGGACATTGGAAGCGGTGCCGAATTGTATGCTGTGGTCACCGGCGAAAGTACCACCAATGAAATCTGGCGAGCCACTACCTATTATGAAGATGCGGATAATACTGCGTCATACAGCTTTAATCCTACCACACCCATTGATATTTTATACCCCACAATGACCTATAACATTGTATTGTACGACAACGACGGTGGTACATATCTTAACCCAGATGATCAAAATGGCGTTCACCCTTTCAATCCCTATAAATCGGGAACCTTCTTTCCCAATGTTCTCACTTTTTCATCCGGAAATATCACTG
>CAZNVU010000103.1:0-8859 GCA_964576575.1 uncultured Chryseobacterium sp. | reverse complement strand
CTCTCACTCTCACTCTCACTCTCACTCTCACTCTCACTCTCACTACCTCATCCCTTCAAATATTCAATGAAGGCTTTTGATCCTAGCACTTTGACATCCTCTTTCATTCCTTTTACAAATCTGGCAGGCGCCATGAAACCTTGCACTTTGATTTTGAGATGGTATTTGTCTTTTTTGACAATTCGTGCTATGCACATGGGATATTCCTCTTTTAAAATTAGATAAGCTCTAAGATTCATGGATAGTTCAATGACCTTATTGGCCTGATCTCCTTGAAATCCAAAAGCATCAGGTGGTCTGAACTCGTGTTTTGCTTCGTGAGCAAATTTCTTTTCTAGCAATACGACGTTACCGATGCGCTCTAGGTTGAAGAATTTGCAGCGTTGTGTCAGGGGCTCAAAAGCGGCAATGGATTTATAGTTATCAGTGAAGCAAATGGGTTCGATAACTCGATCAGAGATGGAGAGGCTGTTGGCAGAGGCGTATTGTTCAATCTTGATTTGTTTTTTATCGATGATTGCATGACTGATGGTTTCTACCCATTGTCCGATTTGAGCTTGAACAATTAAGTTGGTGCTCAAGGGATCGTCATGTAGATGAGCCAATTTTTGGAGTATACTGGCATTGAGTTGTACTTTTTTACCACTGGTTTGAACAAGTCGTTTCAGGTATTGTGCTTCTTGAGAAGTGAATCCCGGAGTATCGAATGGTGAATCAGCATTCAATGCGTATCGGTTGTTGTCATCTCGAACAACATCAAATCCTAGATCTTTTAGCATATCCAAGTACCGGTATACGGTTCTTTCAGAAGCTTCAAGACGTTTGGCGATGCTGCGTATGGGTTTGGACGGTTTTGATTTCAGAAAATGAATCAGTTGAAAAACCCTATAAATTCTGTTTTGATTGTACATGATAAAAAAACTTGACAAATAAAGTCAGAAAGTCATTACTCTTCGAATCACTGACCCTATATGACAAAGAAAGTAGTTTTCTTTGACAAAATAAAAAAATTGTAATCAAAACCTACGGCTGAAGTTGATGTAAAAGTTTATCGTATTATTTGAAAAAGTAAACGCTCGGTTATGTTGAAATTTCCATATCATACTCCAAATGAATGCTTGCAGATGCTCGGCCGTAGGCCTTTAAAAACAAAAATGTTATGAATAAAAAAATGAATTTTACGGGGAGTTTCGGAGAATATTTTGTGATGTCTCTCGGGTTACTTGTGCTATCTATTATCACTTTTGGTATTGCACTTCCTTATTGGGTATTTTGGTCATACAAGTATTTTTTCACCAAAATGGAAGTAGATGGTAAGAAGGTTGTATTCACTGGAGGCTTTGGTGAGTATTTTATTATGTCTTTAGGTCTTTTGGTATTGTCTATTGCCACCTTTGGAATTGCCTTTCCCTATTGGTTTTATTGGTCATTTAAGTATTTCTTTTCGAGGTTAGAGGTAGAAGCCTAATGAAATAGTTTTAGTACAAAAAACAAAACCCCGAAATTTCGGGGTTTTGTTTTATCGTATGATTATGACATGTCCTTTCAAGAATCGTGGAGTGTCATAATTGGCAATTTCAACCTCAATTGTCCAGTTGTATGCTCCGTCGTTGACATATACATCTCCACCTTTATAATTGCCTATCCAAGCCATATCAGGATCATTGGTTTCAAAGACAATCGTCCCCCAACGATCAAAAATTTTGAAGGAATAACGTTGTATTAAATTCTTTCCTGAGATGACAGGTAAGAAATAATCATTGATGCCGTCCAATAGATTTGGAGTAAATGAATTGGGAACGTAAATGGCGAAATCCTCTTTTATCGTTACAGATTCATAGGCTGTAGACTTGCATCCATATTCATTTTGCACCTCTAGTCCTACAACGTAGGTGCCATGGTATTGATATTCATGCGGTGAGAATTGTTCATAAGAAAAATTTCCATCACCAAAGTTCCACTCCCAACTCATTGCCCCACCACCAATATCTTGAAAATAGATCAGTTTATCAAATATATTGGGAACAGATGGTGTGTAATCGATGACTGCAAAAGGCAGAGGGTAAACATTAATGGCCTCATCTAATTCAAGAGTATCGGAGCATCCGAAGTTATTGGATGCAATCAGCTCGATGTCATAATCGCCTGGTGGTTCATAGATATGTGTAGGGTTGGTGGAGTAATCAATCGCGCCATCGCCCATATTCCATGTGTAATTATCTGCATTTAGCGTATTGTTTTCAAATTCTACTATCAGCGGAGTACATCCGGTGGGTGGATTTAAGTTAATGTCAATGAGCGGAACCGGATGAACCTCGAATTCTGAAACACTGGTGGATGTACAATTGTATTGATTGATGGCTACTAGGTCGATTTCATAACTTCCAACGGTATCAAAAGTCAGCACAGGATTGAAATCAGTGGTAACCAAATCATCATTAATATACCATTCGTACCCAAAGGCTTCTTGAGAGAAATTGTTGGTAGGAACTGAAATAGGATAAAGGCAAGATTCAAATGAACCAAGATTAAATGCGGATGTAGGCTGCGGTAAAACATTAATTTCTTGATTGGCTGTATCTCTACATTGAAAGATGTTTTCAACGTATAAGGTTACATTATAATTGATGATGCTATTTCCTGGATTGATGTAATCATGGCAGGATACATTTCCAACACCAGTTGAACCATCACCAAAATCCCAATAGTAAAAATTACCAGCACTGACAGAGCTTGAAACACACAATTCAAATGGGCTGCATCCCGTAGAAGTAGGTATCGTAAAGTCAGCAACAGGGACGCTAAACACTTGGATTTGTATAGAGTCTTCGGAACTGCAATTGTTAGCGCCAACCGCCTCTAATGTTACCCAATATGGACCAGGTGTTGTAAAAATGTGATTTGGACTAGATTCATTTGAAAAACTGCCATCATTAAAATTCCAAGTATAATTAACAAGTGTATTGACATCACTGGAAAAGTAAACGGGGATATTGGAACACACTTCATTGGTGTCCGCAAATACTGCAATCTCAGGTTGTTCCAAAACAGTTATATAGGAATAGGCAGTGTCAAATGAACATCCATTGGTAACAATTTGACTAACGGTGTAGTTACCTGCTTGGTCAAAGGTGTAACATGGACTAAACAAAGAGGAGGATTCTCCATTGCCAAAATTATAGGTTGAACTCCCATTCTCAACACCTTCTGAGTAATCTGTGAAGCAAACAAGGAATGGTTCGCAGCCTGTATTGAAAGGAATCTGGTGAAATGCACTTACAGTGTTGGGCTTTACTGTTACGTAGAGAGACATACTATCAACACCACATTCATTGTATGCTATCAAGGTAGTTTCGTACACCATTATAGTAGAGTCTGCAAAAAAGACATGTTCTTGCTCTTCAAATTCAGTACTGAAGTATCCATCCCCATAATCCCATAAATAATTATCCGGAATTCCGGTTGACATATTGTTGAAGCTAATGTTCAATGGAGAACATCCCCATAGACTGTCTAGACTACCAATGAAGTCAACAATAGGAAGGGGATTTACTAGGATTGAATCTAGCATTATACTGGTGCCACAAAAATTATTTGCTGTTAGTTGTATCGGATAATAAATGATGGTGTCTGTGGGAGGGAAAACTACATTGGCGGGAGTTTCTAGTTGACTATTTCCTAATTCAAAATCCCAATTGTAATCATTGTATTCTCCCTCAGATTGATTTACAAACGCCACGTCAAGCGGACCACAATTGGAGGGGTCAAATACCATGCTGAAAATAGCTTCAGGGGATTTGATCAATTCTATAGTGTGCGCAGTGGTGTCAGAGCATCCGTAGGTGTTAAATACAACAAGGTCTACGTCGTAAAGTCCCGTATCGGGAATAATGATTTGAGGATTAAGCGCATTGGTATTAAATACATCATTGATATACCAATCGAAACTATTCGCAAATTGAGAATTGTTGGTTATGGGTAATGGTGTATCAGTGCAACCAAGAGTGGGAATGGCAAAATTTGAGATGGGTAATGGTTGAATAATGAAAGAGAAGTTGGTTGTTATGCCCACACAACCATCAAAAGAGGGAGTAATGTTGATGACTGAAGTTTGCACGTTTTGGGTATTGTTGATGGCCATGAAGCTGGCGATGTTACCATTACCAGTTGAATTTAAGCCGATTGATGTGTTGTTATTGGTCCAGTCATAGCTTGTTCCTATTATGTTGCCTGTGAAAGTCACGGGGTTCGTGTTGAAGAGTGAGCACCAAGTTTGATTATTGACAGCATCTACAGTTGGTATCGGTCTGATATCAAGCGCTATTTCAAAATCGTTTCCAATACAACCGAAAGGTGTAGTCGGAATTACATTGAATTCTATTTGCTGAATAATATTGGTGTTGTTGGTGATGACTTGATTAAAATCATTTTGGTTGTTGAGTTCACTGTAATTACTGAGTCCGGGATCAGTGTTGGTAATGGTCCAGCTGAACAGCACATTGGCGGGTACAATTTCCGTTGGGGAATTATCAATTGGAAGAATATTAATGGGTTCATCACCACAAAAAGAAGAAGTGATGTTAGCGATAATAGGGGTAGGGTGTACAGTAAGATTGAGATTGAAATTTTGTCCAACACATCCCAAAGCGGATGTAGGAAGTATGGTATAGGTGGCCAGTTGATCGGTATTTGAATCATTGATCAAGTTACCCCAAATTGTTGATTGGTTGTTGTTACTTTGCCCACCACTCAAGTTAATATTATAATCGGGTTGGGCCCAATCATAAGTGGTTCCAATGGGAATGATTCCATTGACTGGTGTTACGTCAAAATCATAACCACTGCAAGATTCTTCATTGATGTCAAGTATATCAGGTGTAGGGTTAACGGTAATGACCACAGCAAAAGGAGAACCAGGACAATTGGCAGCATTGGGAGTAACCGTATAGGTAGCTGTTTGAATATTGGGCGAGCTATTGTTTAATGTCTGACTGAAATTATTGCTGTTGGTTCCTGAGGATGATCCCAAAATGCTTCCCGTGGTAGATGGTAATCCCCAAGTGTAGGTGGTTCCAACAGGAACAATCGTCACTGGAATGTTTCCTGGGGCATCAACAAAATTAATTGTGATGTTGTCCCCTCCACATATTGTGCTTTGTTGGTCAGGAATGACAGGGGCAGGTTTGAGAACAATATTTAAATTGAACGGTGCACTTTGACAATTGAATTCAGTGTTGGCCGTTATGACGTAATTAATGAATTGATTTTGGAAAGTGTTGTTAACAATATTTCCAAACACAGTTGGAGATGGAGCAAACTGTCCGTTCAAAACGGAGGTAGTATTAGGATTCACAGATGTTGGTGTGGGCCAAGTATAAGTGGTATTGACAGGAATGATGTTTATTCCATTAAAGGGGGGCAATTCAAAATCAGTTCCAGAACATACTGTAATGTTTTGATCCACGAAATTGGGTCGTGGATGAACAGTAATATTGAAATTAGATGGTGTTCCCGGACAACCAGAACCAGATACTTCTGCAGTGGCCGTGTAAACAACATCAATACTATTGTTGGTGGGGTTGGTCAGTACTTCACTCGTAATCTGATTGTTATTTCCTGATAATGTAACCCCTGTAATTCCATTGGCAGCAGCAGTCCATGTGAAGCTGACATTGGAAGAAGTACTGGTTAATTGAACAGTATTGAAAGCAGTACCCGAGCAAATGGATTGAGTAACGGGATTAAAGCTCACAGTTGGCGACGGATTGATGAGAACATCGACAACGAAAACATCTCCTTGACAAGCATTGGTAGTCGATGGTAAAACAGTGTATGAAGCCGTCACGGGTTCTGTGGTTGTATTTCCTAGCGTTTGAGAGATGGTATTAACAGGGCTATTTTGCGCTGCACCCCCTACAAAGCCCGTCCCACTTGGTGTTGTCCATGTGTAATTGATATCAGCAGGAATGATATTGGTAGCGGGGTTGTTTCCTGGGATGACCGAGAAAGTTTGCCCACTGCAAATTTCATCTGTCATGTTGGCCACGACAGGGGTGGGATATACAGTGATGGTTGCCAAGAAATTGGCTCCAATACATCCTTGGTTAGAAGTAGGAGTAACCGTGTATATAGCAGTTTGATTATTATTGGCGGAACTGGTTAATGTCCCATTGATAGAAATCTGGTCGTTTCCACTGGCAAAAGTGGTTAATGTGTTGGGTGTTGTGGGTGCATTCCAATCATAGGTGGTTCCATTGGGAATAATGTTGGAATTGGGAATGATATTAAAGTCATCACCACTACAAATGGCTTGATTGACGTCAGTGACAAAAGGAGTTGGGTTGACATTAACAACAACGTTGAAAGCAGCACCAGTACAATTTGCAGTTGCAGGAACAACGCTGTAGGTAACAGACTGATCGAGGTTGGTGGTATTGGTCAGTGTTTGTTGAAAGTTGTTGGACCCTGTCCCATTGGCCGCTCCCGTTAAACCGATAATGGGATTAGGAATGGCCCAAGTGAAAGTTGTCCCAGAAGGCAAAATGGTCGCGGGCTCATTGTTGGAAAGATTCAAAGCCGTTTGCACCCCACCGCAAGTGGTGAGGGATTGAGCAGGAATAACGGGAGTGGGGTTGACATTAACATTTAGAGTGAAAGCAGTCCCCGGACAACCAGCAGCATTGGGGGTGATGGTGTAGGCAACCGATTGTTGAGTATTGGACAAATTGGTCAACGTTTGTGAAATGGGAGCAATAACGTTGTTTTGAGCAGATTCACCAGTGATCTCAACAGGCGCGTTTGGGTTGGGCCAGGTATACGTTGTATTGTTGGGAACAATATTGGTTCCTCCGTTCACAGGAGAGATTGAAAATGCAGTACCTGAGCAAATGGTTTGCGTGGGGGCGGATATGGCTGGTGTAGGATTAACTGTAATGGAATAGTTACTGGGTAATCCTGGACAACCAGATCCGGCAACTTCTGCTGTAGCTGAATAATTGACGGTAATTGGCTGATTGGTCGGGTTAGTGAGTGCTTCACTGAGTATCTGATTGGTACTGCCGGATGTTGTAACACCATTGATACCATTTGCATTGGCTGTCCAAGAGAACTGGGCATTCGCCGTTGAAGTGGAGAGTGTAACTGTATTAAATGGACTTCCTGAACATATGGTTTGTGATGCAGGTGAAAAGGTAACTGTAGGTGAGGGGTTGATGGTAACCTCAACATTGAAAGAGGTACCTGCACAAAGGAATGTTGTAGATGGCGTCACCACATAAGTTGCTAGAACCGGATTATTGGTTGAGTTGGTCAACGTCTGGCTGATAGTGGTAACAGGATTATTCTGCGCTGCCCCCCCTACAAAGCCTGTCCCACTTGGTGTTGTCCAAGTGTAATTGATGTCTGCAGGAATAATATTGGTTGCGGGGTTGTTTCCTGGGATGACCGAGAAAGTTTGCCCACTGCAAATTTCATCTGTCATGTTGGCCACGACAGGGGTGGGATATACAGTGATGGTTGCCAAGAAATTGGCTCCAATACATCCTTGGTTAGAAGTAGGAGTAACCGTGTATATAGCAGTTTGATTATTATTGGCGGAACTGGTTAATGTCCCATTGATAGAAATCTGGTCGTTTCCACTGGCAAAAGTGGTTAATGTGTTGGGTGTTGTGGGTGCATTCCAATCATAGGTGGTTCCATTGGGAATAATGTTGGAATTGGGAATGATATTAAAGTCATCACCACTACAAATGGCTTGATTGACGTCAGTGACAAAAGGAGTTGGGTTGACATTAACAACAACGTTGAAAGCAGCACCAGTACAATTTGCAGTTGCAGGAACAACGCTGTAGGTAACAGACTGATCGAGGTTGGTGGTATTGGTCAGTGTTTGTTGAAAGTTGTTGGACCCTGTCCCATTGGCCGCTCCCGTTAAACCGATAATGGGATTAGGAATGGCCCAAGTGAAAGTTGTCCCAGAAGGCAAAATGGTCGCGGGCTCATTGTTGGAAAGATTCAAAGCCGTTTGCACCCCACCGCAAGTGGTGAGGGATTGAGCAGGAATAACGGGAGTGGGGTTGACATTAACATTTAGAGTGAAAGCAGTCCCCGGACAACCAGCAGCATTGGGGGTGATGGTGTAGGCAACCGATTGTTGAGTATTGGACAAATTGGTCAACGTTTGTGAAATGGGAGCAATAACGTTGTTTTGAGCAGATTCACCAGTGATCTCAACAGGCGCGTTTGGGTTGGGCCAGGTATACGTTGTGTTGTTGGGAACAATATTGGTTCCCCCGTTCACAGGAGATATTGAAAATGCAGTACCTGAGCAAATGGTTTGAGTAGGTACTGAAATAGTAGGTGTAGGATTGACCGTTATAGTATAAGAGCTAGCCACCCCAGCACACCCTGACCCCAATACTTCTGCAGATGCCGTGTAGGTTACTGTAATTGGTGAATTGGTGGGATTAGTCAATACCTCTGCAATGATTTGATTGGTGTTGCCTGAAGTAGTTACACCGTTCACTCCATTGGGAATAGCAGACCATGTGAAATCAGGATTGGCGGTTGAAGTAGATAAGGTTACTGTGTTGAACTCATCACCTGAACAAATGGTTTGTGATGCAGGCGAAAAGGAAACAGTAGGTGATGGGTTGATAGTAACTTCAACAATAAATACATCGCCAGCACAAGAATTTGTTGTTGTTGGAAGTACGGTGTATGTTGCAGTTACCGGATCAGTAGTAGAATTTCCGAGTGTTTGTGAGATGATATTAACAGGGCTATTTTGAGCTGATCCTCCTGAGAATCCCGAACCGGAAGGAGCTGTCCATGTGTAGGATGTTCCAGCTGGAATGTTGT
>CAZNVU010000102.1:6887-8867 GCA_964576575.1 uncultured Chryseobacterium sp. | reverse complement strand
TTGCAAGACAAGCGCAATGACCTTCATGCCAAATGGAAATCAGAGAAAGATGTTGTGGAGGAAATTCAATCTGCCAAGACCCAAATGGAGTCTTTAAAAAACCAAGCGGATCAAGCTGAGCGCGAAGGAAACTACGGTTTGGTTGCGGAAATTCGCTACGGAAAAATCAAAGAAACAGAGCAACAAATTGAGATGGCCAAAGCCAAGCTTGTTGACTTACAAGTCAACGGAAAAATGGTGAAAGAAGAAGTCGATCCCGATGAGATTGCAGCCGTTGTAGCCAAGTGGACCCACATCCCTGTGAGCAGAATGTTAGAAAGTGAAAGGGAGAAATTGTTGCGTTTGGAAGATGAATTGAAGAAAAGAGTTGTTGGACAAGAGGAGGCTGTAATCGCCATCAGTGATGCGGTAAGACGCAGCAGGGCTGGACTTTCAGATGAGAACAAACCAATAGGATCTTTCATCTTCTTGGGAACAACAGGTGTCGGAAAAACCGAAGTGGCCAAAGCGCTGTCAGAGGTATTGTTCAACGACGAAAATGCCATGACCCGCATTGACATGAGTGAATACCAGGAGAAACACAGCGTGAGCCGTTTGGTTGGTGCGCCTCCCGGATACGTGGGCTATGATGAAGGTGGACAATTGACAGAAGCTGTTCGCAGAAAACCATACTCTGTGGTTTTGTTGGATGAGATTGAAAAAGCGCATCCTGATGTATTCAACATACTGTTGCAAGTATTGGATGACGGACGATTAACGGACAACAAAGGCCGAGTGGTTAATTTCAAAAACACCATCATCATCATGACCAGCAACATGGGCGCAAGTATAATTCAAGAGCGATTTGAAAAGGTCAATGAAAAGAATGAATGGGAAATATTTGAACAGACCAAAGAGGAAGTGATGCAAGTATTGCGCAGCAGCATGCGCCCTGAATTCCTGAACAGGATTGATGAAATCATTATGTTCACGCCATTGAGTAAAAAGCATTTGGAAGGTATCATTAAAATACAACTTCACCATTTGGCAGACAAACTCAACAAGCAGCACATTCATTTGCAACTAACACCTGATGCCATGGCCTACATCATGGAGAAAGGATATGACCCCGCGATGGGAGCTCGTCCAGTAAAACGCGTCATTCAGAAAGACGTGATGACTTCCCTATCCAAGGCCATCCTATCCGGGAAAATTCAAAAAGAAGAACCTATGGTGATGGATGTCTTTGACGGACAGGTTGTTTTCAGAGCGCCCATTGAAGGTGAAGAGCTGATCAACACCTGATTTACAACAAGAGATACTATAATTTTTATCTATACTCCATAAAAACTATCAATAACATCAATAAAAAGAAACGAGTAATATTGCAATCGTAAACTGACAATATTATTCAATGAAAAAAATAGCAACAATAGCAATGGCACTGATGGGATTCAGTGCCATTGCGCAACATGGACAAGGCGGAGACCCCAGCCAATGTCCTTTCCACGAAGGGCCTAAAACCGCCAGCAAGGGACAACAAATCAATGACTGGTGGCCCAACAGATTGGATCTTGGTGTTTTAAGACAACACTCAGAAAAGTCCAATCCCATGGACCCAAACTTCAATTATGTTTCGGCATTCAACAGTTTAGATTACACTGCTTTGAAGAATGACATCAAGCAAGTCCTCACTACATCACAGGACTGGTGGCCTGCTGACTTTGGTAACTATGGTCCTTTGTTCATCCGCATGGCGTGGCACAGCGCAGGCACCTACCGCACAGGGGACGGTCGTGGAGGTACTCGTTCCGGAATGGAGCGTTTTGCCCCGCAAAACAGCTGGCCCGACAATACCAACCTTGATAAAGCAAGAAGATTATTGTGGCCCATCAAACAGAAATATGGCAATAAAATTTCTTGGGCAGATTTGATGATCCTTGCTGGTAATGTTTCTCTAGAATCGATGGGATTTCCAACATACGGATTTGCCGGAGGAAG
>CAZNVU010000102.1:0-6787 GCA_964576575.1 uncultured Chryseobacterium sp. | reverse complement strand
TTGATTGCAGGTGGTCACAGCTTTGGAAAAACACATGGTGCCGGCCCTGCTTCCAATGTTGGCCCAGAACCAGAAGCTGCGCCCATCGAAGAGCAAGGATTGGGTTGGACAAGCACTTACCAATCAGGAAAGGGCAAAGACGCCATCACATCTGGATTAGAAGTTACATGGACCACAACGCCTACCATGTGGGGCCATAGCTACTTCCAAATTCTTTTCAAGAATGAATGGGACTTGACAACAAGCCCTGCGGGAGCAAAGCAATGGGTGGCCAAAAACCCAACGATGATGGTGCCAGATGCCTATGATCCAACCAAGAAAATTGCACCTACCATGTTAACCACTGACTTGTCCATGCGTTTCGACCCAGCATACGAAAAGATTTCAAGAAGATTCATGGAGAATCCGGATGAGTTCACCAAGGCATTTGGTAAAGCTTGGTTCAAATTAACCCACCGTGATATGGGGCCTAAGTCAACTTATTTGGGGCCTGAAATTCCAAAAGAAGATTTGATTTGGCAAGATCCTATTCCCGCATTGAATCACGCTGTCATCAGTGATCTTGAAATACAACAATTGAAACAAGAAATCTTGAAAAGCGGTTTGAGTATTTCCGAGTGTGTATCAACAGCTTGGGCTTCTGCTTCCACTTATCGTCATTCAGATCGAAGAGGCGGCGCCAATGGTGCCCGTATCCGCTTGGCTCCACAAAAAGATTGGGCTGTCAACAATCCAAAGCAATTGGAAAAAGTTTTGAACGCATTGGGAAAAATTCAAAAGGATTTCAATGCAAAAGCTAAAGGTGGAATGAAAATTTCCATGGCTGATCTCATTGTTTTAGCAGGTAATGCGGCTGTAGAAAAGGCAGCACAAAACAATGGTGTTTCTATTCAAATACCATTCGTTCCTGGCCGTATGGATGCAACGCAAGAGCAGACTGATGTTCAATCATTCTCTTACCTTGAACCACAAGCAGATGGATTCCGCAATTACACCAAAGCGCATTACACCATTCCTACAGAGGAGTTATTGGTGGATAAAGCGCAATTGCTAACCCTAACAGTTCCTGAGATGACCGTATTGGTTGGTGGTCTTCGCACATTAGGTGCCAACTACGACGGCAGCAATACAGGAGTATTAACAACCAAAAAAGAAACCTTATCCAATGATTTCTTCATCAATCTTTTGGACATGAACACAACATGGAAACCAACAGATGAGCACAAAGAAAAATTTGAAGGAAAAGACCGTGCGACAGGAAAAGTTAAATGGACAGCTACACGTGCAGACTTGATTTTTGGTTCACATTCTGAGTTGCGCGCTTTGGCTGAAGTATACGCCAGCAGCGATGCCAAAGAGAAGTTTGTAAAAGACTTTGCCTCAGCTTGGGATAAAGTTATGAATCTAGATCGCTTTGACTTAAAAAACAAAATGAATTAAGGCGTTGTATACCGAAAACAAGAAAAGGGCCGGAAAGCAAATTTGCTCCGGCCTTTTTTTTTAGAGAAATTATTCAGGATTTATTTCACCATCCACTTTTTGGTGAAGGATTGCCCATTGTGATTCACACGAACCAAATAAGTTCCAGTTGCAAATTCAGTTGCATTTAAAGTCAATTGACTTCCAACAACAAATTGACTCATTACCAATTTACCATTAATGTCCAATACCTGCACAAATGAGGACTGAGGAACATTTACAACACTAACATTTTCAGAGGGATTAGGGTAAATGGCAATAGCCTTACTCATGTTCTCATTCACACCCACACCTGTATAGTCAATCACTGCAACATCATCGATGTAATATGCACCCTGGCCGCTCGCCATGTCTGTGCCATAAAAGTTAATGGCTCGCAATTGATTCAATCCAGCGCCACCACCGTTGTTGTTGATAGACCATTGACCAGTAAACAATACCTCATCGTTCATTTTTACTGAAACGGAATCATTGTCCAAATCCACTAGGATTCTACAATTGAACCACTGATCTAGGGTATAGGTCAACGCAGAAGGTGTATTTGTTCCTCCCAAAGTATAGGAAACCGCTCCTGCCCCATCAAAGAATACATCAAAAGCCCACTCATATGCTGTTGAATTTGCAGACCATGCATGCATTCCATTAAAATAAGCACCTGTACTGCCTGTTGGAATCAACATATTGAAAGAAATGATATACTTACCCGTTGTGTAAGGTCCGATAGGTAAAACCAAATCTGTTGCTTGGCCATTGATAAACGCACTATTAGATGGTGAGTTTGAATAATCCGAAGAAACTGTCGCATCTGAATTTGCTGCATTGTTCCAATTGCTCCAAAGCGGATTGGAGGCAACAACTCCATAACTTGAGGTGTAAGAATCAAAATTATCCTCAAAAATCATAACCTGGGCATTCAACCCAATTGAAATGGCCAATACAGCCAAAGAAGTGTAAAGTTTTTTCATAGTTAAAAGTTTAGTTGCTCGAATATATCATTTCATCTCGAATGATTAACATTTCGAACAAAAAATCTTTTTACATTCGCTACAAAGCAAAGCGATTTGATCGAGAAAGAAATTTACTTACCCGCCATTGACCCCATTGAGTTTTTTGGCCCCAACAATATCAAGTTCAAACTGATATTATCCAAATTTCCAAAATGCAAAGTTGTATCAAGAGGCAACTTCCTGAAACTACATGGAAGTGTTGAAGATGTGGCTGCGATGGATGACATGCTCACGCTTCTGTTTTGGCACATTGAAAAATACCAATCGTTAAGCATGCAACAATTGGAACTTATTCTTGCAGGAGAAAAGGAAATAAAAGTAGAAAACGGGAAAGACAATGTGCTCGTATATGGCCCAGGTGGTCACAAAGTGGTTGCCAAGTCACCTAATCAACATAAACTTGTGGAAGCTTGTGATAACAATGACATGATTTTCGCCATTGGACCAGCAGGCACAGGGAAAACTTATACCGCCGTAGCTTTAGCTGTCAGGGCTTTAAAGGACAAACAAATCAAACGCATCATTCTAACTAGACCAGCAGTAGAAGCAGGTGAAAATCTGGGCTTCTTACCAGGAGACTTAAAGGAAAAATTAGATCCCTATTTACAACCCTTGTACGACGCACTCATGGACATGATTCCTTATGAGAAGCTGGCAGAGTACATGGAGAAAAATGTCATAGAAATCGCACCACTGGCTTTCATGCGCGGCAGAACCTTGGATAAGGCTTTTGTCATTTTAGATGAAGCCCAAAATGCAACAGTAGCGCAAATGAAAATGTTTCTTACGCGCATGGGACAGAATGCCAAATTCATCATTACCGGAGATGCAACACAAATTGACTTACCCAAAAGTCAAAAAAGTGGATTGATGCATGCCGTGCACATATTAAGGAATACGCCCGATATTGCAATTGTTGAGCTGGACGAACAAGACGTCATTCGACACAAATTGGTGAGGAAAATTATTGCTGCTTACGACAAATCAGAAAATGCCAATCGGGAATAGCTATCTGATTCGATCCACTGATCTCACCTTGGCTTCATCTTTCATCACATTGCGCATAGCCAAATAGCTCAAAGCAAACGCTGCGATAGGCACTGAATAATACACGCGTGTTTTATCATCCCAATAACCCCTTATCATGGACTCAATGATGATGGTGCAAATCAGCATGGTTACCAATGAAATCTTAGACCATTTGATTTGACGTTTGCGATTGTTGAAATCAAAAATCACAAAGCACAACATTCCAATGGGCAACATCAAAATCCAGTGAATACTCTTACTCACCATCCATTGGTTGATCCATATTTGAAGGCCCATAGCGATAATGGCACCCAGCCATTGTAATGATTGAATACGTTGTATCATGGTGTCAAATATAATTGAAAAAAAAAGTTGGAGATTCAAAAATTGGTTGTACAATTGCAACGTTCATTCGGACAAATTCTAAAAATCAAATTCCACATTACATGTACGATATTGTTTCGCTAAACGCGATGAAAGTTGGTGAGTTGCGTGAGATCGCAGATAAATTAAACATCACACAGTCAGACAAACTTAAAAAACAAGATCTTGTTTTTAAGATCATCGACACTCAAAACGCATCGCAAGTTTCAGTTCCAAATCCTGCTTCATCTGGCGCTCCTGCCAATGAAAATACAGATGATAGCAATAAGCGAAAGAGAGAGCGAATCAAAAAAGAAGCAACTGCTGAATTGCCGCTAGAATTGGCAGGGAGCCTATCTGATGAAACACCCGTAGTTCCTTCCATTGCAAATCCAGAGGCAACAGCATTACCCAAAGCAGAAACTCCCGTGCAGCCAGCACAAGAGAATAGACCTCCCAGACCACAGCAACATCAGCCACGTGAGGATCGTCCACAACACCATGAACGTCGTGGAAACCAAGACAGGCCGCAACGTGAGCACCGCGAAGACTTTCAAAGAAATAAGCGTTTTGACCAGCCTAACAAGCCACAACATCAACATCAACAAAACCCCACTGGAACAGATTCACCACGCGTGCATCAAAAACCTGAAGGAAACAATGAAGTTGTATCACAAAACAACGTGGCTCGTCCAGATCGTTCAAAGAGAGGTCAACCCGATGAGCACGGATACAATTTTGACGGATTGGTGATTGCTGAAGGAGTTTTGGAAATGATGCCAGATGGATTTGGTTTTCTTCGCTCCTCTGATTTCAACTATTTGAACTCGCCCGATGATGTTTATGTAAGCCAACAACAAATCAAAACATTTGGTTTACTTACTGGTGATACCGTGAAAGGAGCTGTTCGTCCTCCGAGAGAAGGTGAAAAATATTTCCCATTGATCAGTGTGGAAATGATCAATGGCCGCGAACCAAGTTGGGTTAGAGATCGCGTTCCATTCAAATTCTTGACCCCATTGTTCCCCAATGAGCGTTTCAAACTAGCCGATAAAAACAATAATATTTCCATGCGTATCATGGACCTCTTCTCCCCTATCGGTAAGGGACAACGAGGTATGATTGTATCACAACCCAAAACAGGAAAAACCACACTATTGAAAGATGTGGCCAACGCTATTGCTCAGAATCATCCTGAAGTTTACTTGATGGTTTTGTTGATTGATGAGCGACCTGAAGAGGTGACCGATATGAAGCGAAGTGTAAAAGGCGAAGTGGTTGCATCTACTTTTGATGAACCCGCTGAACGCCACGTTAAAATCGCCAATATCGTTCTTGAAAAAGCAAAGCGTTTGGTGGAATGTGGTCATGACGTGTGTATCCTTTTGGATTCAATCACCCGTCTGGCGAGGGCTTATAACACAGTTGCTCCTTCTAGCGGTAAAGTTTTGAGCGGTGGTGTTGAAGCCAATGCATTGGAAAAACCAAAGAGATTTTTTGGTGCCGCACGCAAAATTGAAAACGGAGGTTCGTTGTCAATTATAGCAACAGCATTGGTAGATACAGGTTCTAAAATGGATGAAGTAATCTTTGAAGAATTCAAAGGAACGGGCAATATGGAATTGCAACTGGATCGTAAAATTTCCAATCGACGAATTTATCCAGCTATTGATATTCTCTCATCAGGAACAAGAAGAGAAGATCTCTTGCATGACAAAGATATACTTCAACGCATGTGGATTTTAAGAAGGCACTTGGCGGATATGAACCCTGTTGAGGCCATGGAGTTCGTGAAGGACCGAATCGAGAAATCTCGAAACAACGAGGAGTTTTTAATTTCAATGAATGCGTAAACTTTTTGGCAATATCAACATTGTCATTATTCTAGCTGGCTTGTGGCTTGGAATTCGAGTGCTTATCGGAGAGGTAACCGGCTTTGAAGCCAGTGTCGGAAGCAAATGGGGAGTGCTTTTGCACATGCTATTGATTTTGGTATCCATCAGTATTGCTATGGCCCATGCCCATCAGCAACGATCATACGGCTTTCTTAACCTATTCAAGAAAGCAGCTAAATACAGTGTACTCTATAGTTTGCTAGGCACGTTAATGGTTGTCATCTATTACAAATGGATAAGCAATGAAATGGTCATCAAGCAGCAACAAGATATTGCCTTGATTATTGAATCTTTGGACACCAAAGAGGAATTCCAACAAATCATGAAAGACAATCCGGCGTTGAAAGGTCATACGCTAGAGCAACTGAAAACAAAAGCAATCGAAAGAAGTATTCTTTTTACCAAAGTTGGTTCACTGGCCAGTCTTGGGGGATTAGCGCTGATTATCGTTTCCTTTCTGTATTCGCTAATTGCCGGGTGGCTTTTCAATACTTTCCTTTTCAAGGAAAAGAGATCGTTTGATATTGTTATCCCTCAAAAGAAATCGTAAATACGTATGTTCTTGTCCTTAATGACTCAATTGGATTTGTGTAACGCGTACCGTCAGGAATGAGAAGATTGTTTTGACCATAACCAATTTTAAATTCCGTAGAGAACTTAAAAAATGGCATAAAAAAATCTGCGCCACCTCCAAACTCTAAACAAAAATCCTTGTTCTGCAATTTGATTATGGCCTCGCCGACCAACGCATTATTGACATCCTTTTGGGTTTGCATATCAATACCATACTTTGCCCCTGCCAATGCATAAGAAGCGAAATTCCCAACGCGATTGGTTCTCATTTTTAAAAGCACTGGAAATTCAAGCCAAACAGACTCTGTCCTTACCATCACCGTCTCCTCTTTGCCATTGGGCTTTAAAAACCTAAACTGAAGAGCCCTATCCTGGAATGCCAAACCTGGAATAAAACGAAAACTTAACGCTGGAACTGGGTTATAGGATGCAAGCAATGCC